>JAEXKM010000043.1 GCA_023445705.1 Pseudomonadota bacterium | reverse complement strand
GGCGCAGGCGACGACGGGCGGCGCAGCGAGCGGCCCGGCGCTCGCGCCCCGGCCCAAGGCCACCCGAGAACAGAGGTCCGAGATCGGCCGCATGGACCCGCTGGCCAGAGCCGCCTTCTGGGCGCGGGAAGCCGAGATCGACCCGGCCGACGCCGAGGCCGGCGCCCAGCTCTCGCGCGCCCTGCGGGCCATGGGCAAATATGACGACGCGGCGCAGGCGGCCGAGCGGGCGCGCATCGCCCAGCCGGCCAATGTCGAGGTGCTGCTGGAACTGGCCCGCGCCCATGTCGGCCGCGGCCAGGGCTTCTATGCGCTGGAGCCGGCGCGCGAGGCCCAGCGCCTGGCCCCGCGCGACTGGCGCGCCCCGGCCCTGATGGCGGTGGCCTACGAGCAGGCCCAGCGCCTGGACGAGGCCCTGGCCGCCCACCGTCAGGCCCTGGCGCTAGCTCCCGACAACCCGGCGGTGATGGGCAACCTCGCCCTCTTCTACGCCGCGCGCGGCGACACCGCCCAGGCCGAGACCCTGCTGCGCCAGGCCGCCGCCCTGCCCGGCGCCCCCATCGCCGTGCGCCAGAACCTCGCCCTGGTGGTGGGGCTGCAAGGCCGCCTGGACGAAGCCGAACGCCTGGCCCGCCAGGACCTGCCGCCCGAAATGGTCGAGAACAACCTCGCCTGGCTCAGAAGCGCCAAGGCCGCGCCGGCCGGGGCGAACCGATCCTGGGCGGATATGAAGGGGCAGTAGGGGACGGTCGCCCGTTTGCTTAAGTACTAAGTCGTGGCTTCCGTCGCGGCGTGACGCGGTGCCTACGCGGTAGCCGTGTTGTTCGGCTAAGGCGCTGCGGTTTCAGTCTCTGGTCGTCGCAATATCAGGTTCTCCGCAGAGGCGGATAAGCGGAACGAGCCGCGCGACTGAGTACCGGAGGGAGACGATCGCTCCCGTTGGAGGCGGACATCGGAGGCTAGACGGCCAGCTCTTCCGCAGCCGGGAAGCAGCGCTATGGTAACGCAATGAGACATCGTTCGATTGCGCGCGACGTTGCGCTAGCAATGAGTATTGCAACTCCAGGCTTCGCGATAGTTGCGACGGCGTTGCACGGCAGCCAGATGCTGGCTGAGGGCAGCCTTATCGAGCGCTTCCAGACACTTCTTACTGGCATTCTGGCGATCATCGCCGCTCTGATGGGCGGTCGCTACGTCGCGAAGCAGATCAATGCTTCCGACCAGCAGGAGCGTCAACGGATCGCGCGAAAGCTTCGCGCCGCCCAGGCCGTTGCACCGCTATCGCTAAGCGAATTGAGCAACTACTGTCGAAATTGTGGCTCCATGCTCCTCGCGGTCTACAGCCACAAAAACTCAGCCGGCGAGATACCAGTCGGCACTCCAGTCGCTAATGTTCCGAAAATCCCGCGTAACACGATCGACGACCTTCGTGCGATTGCGGAGCATGCGCCGCCTGAAGTGAGCCGGGCTGCAGCGAGAGTCCTGGCAAATCTACAAATTCAGCACTCGCGATTGTCTAGTTTGAGCGAGGAAATCCAGTCCGAAAGATCTCTTGTCGCCGCTGAAACAATTGCAGATCTTGGGATATTGACTGCGCAGGTGAGCGCCGGTGGCGATAGGTTCTTCGTCTACTGCAGAGAACTCGAGGACAAACTTACAGGTTCAACGTGGGAAGGCCTTTACTCAGCACTTCACAATACCGGCTGGGACATTGACGATCATT
The DNA here is from genome assembly GCA_023445705.1 of Pseudomonadota bacterium. Lineage (GTDB taxonomy): Bacteria > Pseudomonadota > Alphaproteobacteria > Caulobacterales > Caulobacteraceae > Phenylobacterium. Next base: position 2,148 of record JAEXKM010000043.1, on the reverse strand, counting down.
CTGAAGTCTACGGGCGAGCAAGGCGTTACGTGGATGAAGGCTATTTTGGGAAGCGTTAGGCTCCCCCTGCCTCCGCTTGGCAGTCGCTACCCGCATGGCCAGTGGCTCCATCCGCACTGCCCCTCTGCTGCCTCCCACAGCTGAGGGTGCCGGCGTGACGAGCGGCTGACAAGCGGGTGGGCACGAATTCAAACTTCACACGCACCGCCCGCTAAGGTAGAGCTTACTAAAGCGCTACCTTAGCGCTGATGTCGGGGGGCATCGAGCAATGCGTATACTCGCCGTAGCGGTAGCGTGCCTGATCTTGGCCGCATGTACGACCACCAACACCAAGACAGCCTTTGAGACGCCACAGAAGCCAAATGCCGGCGCGCGCGTTCTGCTGTTGCAACCGGACGTGCAGTTGGCGCTGCTGACCGCGGGCGGCGTGACCGAGCCGAGAGCAGATTGGAGCGAGACCGGCCGCGACAACCTGAGCCACGATATCGAAGCTGCATTGAAGGGCCGCGCACATCAGTACGCCACTCTGGACCCGTCCATCGCGATGGACGGCCGCGTGGGTCAGATGCTCCGCCTGCACAGCGCAGTCGGGCAATCGATCCAAGCCTTCAGCTATGGCCCTTATAAGCTTCCCACCAAGCAGGGTTTTGAGTGGACGCTGGGTCCCGGCGCGCTGGAAGTCGCCAACGCCCACAACGCCGACTATGCGCTGTTCGTGACCAGCCGCGGGACCTATGCCAGCGGCGGGCGTATCGCGACGGCGGTGGGCTTGAGCTTGCTAGGCGTGGCGATGCCGCTCGGCCAGCAACAGGTGTACGCCTCGCTGGTGGACCTCAAGACCGGCCAAGTCATCTGGTTCAATGTCGCTGTCGCAGGTCCCAATGCGGACATGCGGGAGGCCGACGGTTCCGCCGCACTGGTGGCTTCGCTGCTCGAAGAGTTGCCTCTCTAGCCATGCGCCGCTCTATCGTAGCCGTCTCGATGGCTATGCTCGCTGTCGCGTCATCTGCTGACGCCGCGCCGCGCATAGCCGGCTTGAGGCCGAGCCAAGAAAGCGCCGAAGCTGGTCTTTGGGAGGTCATGGACAAGGCCGAGATCGCCGCCAAGCAATCGGCGGAGATCAATCGCGACCCTGCCTTGACCCGGTACGTGGCCGACGTCGCCTGCAAGGTGGCCGCCGAGCATTGCAGCGACATTCGGGTCTATGTCTTCGATCGACCGTTCTTCAACGCCACCATGGCGCCCAATGGCTATGCCGAGGTCTGGTCGGGCCTTCTGCTCCGCGTCGACAGCGAGGCGGAACTGGCTTTCGTGCTGGGGCATGAAGCCGCGCACTTCATCGAGAACCACTCCATCGAGGCGCATAACGCCGACAAGACGCGCAGCAACGTGACGCTGGCCGTGACCGTGGGCGTCGCCGCCGTGGGTGTCGCTGCCGCCAGCCAGGCGGCGACGCCGCAGGCCGCGCAGTCGATGATGGACGCCACCGGCAACCTGATAGACACGCTCTATCTCGCAAACATCGCCGGCTATTTCCGTTTCAGTCGCGCAAATGAGACCGAGGCCGACACCCTGGGCCTGCAGGCGGCGTACGCGGCGGGTTATCCGGCGACTGCAGCGGCGGCGTCTTGGACCTCGGTCATCAAAGAGGCCGAAGCCTCCGACTTCGAGCGCAACCGCAAGCGCCCCGCACAGGTCGGGGTGTTCGATTCGCACCCTTTGAGTTCGCAGCGGGTCGAAGCCCTTACTCAGCAGGCGAGCAAGCTGCCTGCCATTGAGGATGCGGGCGGGTCGGAGCGTCACCGGGCTGCGATCAGGCCCCATCTTTCCGCCTGGTTGCGTGATGACCTGCGCCGACGCGACTTCGGCGAGACGCTTTTCATCATCGAGCGCCTCTCCAGCCGGGGCGAGGACCTCGGCGTCCTGGGGTTCTATCGCGGTGAAGCCTATCGCCTACGGCGGCGGGACGGCGACCTCGTCAAGGCCAAGGTCGCTTACGAGGCCGCCTCGGCGCATCCTGACGCGCCAGCCGCCTTGTGGCGCGAGCTTGGCGAAATCTACCGCCGGGACAATGACACGGCGAAGGCGAGGATCGCCTTCGAAACCTATCTGGCGCGGGTGCCATCGGCCGAGGACACATGGTTGGTC
>JAEXKM010000405.1 GCA_023445705.1 Pseudomonadota bacterium | reverse complement strand
ATCCACGGTCGTCACCAGAACGGGCAGGCCGAGGGCCTCGGCGCCCTGACGCACGCTGAGGCTGGGGCTGGGGGAGGCGGGCAGAGCCTCCAGGGTGGCCGCGACCTTGAGCTTGTCCAGGAGGGCGATGATCGCCGCATCGGCGGTGGAGACGCCGATATGGGTTGCGCCGGCGTCGGAGAGCGCGGTGACGACCCGCTCCAGCAAGGTGCGTCCGCCGAGTTCGATCAGGCCTTTGTGAGAGACGCCGGCATAGGCGCTGAGGGCGTCGGGCTCGCCGCGCGATCCGGCCAGGACCAGGGCGGTGAAGGCGCTCACGCCAGGGCCTTCCGATAGACGCGATAGGTCTTGTAGCGCGGGGCCTTGATGGTCTCGGCGATGCTGCGCATGGCGAAGTTGTCCTCGAGAACCCATGAGAGTTCGAAGCGCTCATAGCCCAGGGCGCGGGCCTGCTCGCCAGCCGCGTCGATGAGCTGGAAGGGCAGGAGCTGGCCGCGCATGCCGCCGGCGTACTTGCGCTTTACGCCCATCAGCGGGACGCGGGCGGTCTTCACGCCGGCGATCTTCAGCCGCCAGAGCAGCTTGGCCCAGCCGAAGGGCGCCAGCTTGCCGTCCAGGTCGGCGATGGCCTCGTTGACGTTGGGCAGGACGGCGATGAAGCCGGCGATGTCGCCGTCGATCTCGGCGAACCAGACGAGGCGCTTGTCGATCACCGGGCGCAGGGACTTGGCGAGCTGGGCGGTCTCGGCCTCGGTGGTCGGGGTGAAGCCCCAGTTATGGCTCCAGGCGTCGTTGAGGATCTCGGTGAGGGCGACGACTTCGGCGTCGTAGCGGCTCATGTCGAGCATGCGCAGCTTGACCCCCTGGGCCGGGCCGCGGCGCACCCGCTTGAGGATCGACGGGGGGAGGTCGTCGCTCATGTGGCAGAGGTAGGCGTAGAGGTCCTTGGCCTTGGCGTAGCCCTGCTGCTCGAGGCGCGGGCCGGCATAGGCCGGGTCGTGGCCCATCAGCACCATGGGCGGGGTGTCGAAGCCATCGACCAGCAGACCGACCTCCTCGTTGACCGACAGGTTGAAGGGGCCCAGGGCCTGGACGCAGCCGCGGGCCTTCAGCCAGGCCTCGGCGGCGGCGAAGAGGGCGGCGAAGACTTCCTGGTCGTCCTCGGCGGCGATCATGCCGAAATGGCCGGCGGGACCGGCCGGGTCGGCGGGCGCCAGGGCGTCGATCTGGGCGCTGATGCGGCCGACGTCGCGGCCATCGCGGCTGGCGATCCAGTACTGGACCTCGGCGTGGTCGAAGAAGGGGTTGGAGCCGGCGCTGAGCGCGGCCTGACGCTCGCTGATCAGCGGCGCGATCCAGTTCGGGTCGCGCCGGTTCAGGTCCATGGGGACGCGGATGAAGCGGGCAAGGTCGGACTTGGACCTGACCTCGGTCAGGGTCACCGGACCGCCGGAGCGGGACGTCACGGGATTATCCTTCCATCCGGAGCAGGACCGTCGTGGCCAGGGCGACGGCGACCAGGGGCGCGGTCCAGGCCGCCAGGACGGGGCTGAGCATGCCGCCTTCGCCGAGCGCCACCAGCAGACCGTCGGCCACCATGAACACCAGCCCCGCGGCCAGGCCGAAGGTGGTCAGCTTCGCCCCCTCGCTGTTGCGGAAGTTGCCCAGCGCGACGGGCAGGGTCAGGAGCAGCATGACCAGGGCCGAGAGCGGGCCGGCCAGCGACTGCTGCAGGCGCATGGCGTAGAAGCTGGCCGGACGCTCCGAGCCGCCGCCGCGCAGGGCGCGGCGGGCGTTGGCGGCGCTGGGGGTCTGGTCCGGCGAGAGCAGGACCTGGACGTCCGAGGGGCGAAGGCGGGTGTCCCAGGCGAGCTGCTCGGCGGTGGAGGTCATGGCCTCGTCGGCGGTGAAGCGGACCATGCGCGGCTGCAGCAGCCGCCACTGGCGGTCGGCATAGACGGCGCGCGGGGCCTCGATGCGCTCGGTGACGCGGCCCTGGGCGTCGCGGCGATAGATCAGCACGTTCGAAAGAGCGTCTCCATCCACGTCGCCGGCCTTGGCGAAGACGAGATCGGCGCCGGCGCGGAACGGGCGGGCGGGCGTGGTCTTGTCGGACGCCGGCGCGGTGTCGCGCCACCAGGCCTCGAGGGCCGGATCGGTGCGCGGGGCGATCACCTCGACGGTGACGTAGTCGATGACCGCCACGCACAGGGCGACCGGGGCGACCATGCCCAGCAGCCGGTAGACCGAGACGCCGGTGGAGCGCATGGCGATGACGGCGCTCTCGCGGGCAAGCTGGGCGAAGGCGAAGAGACCGCCGGCCAGGACGCTGAGCGGCAGCACCTGCTCCAGCAGCCGCGGCAGGCGCAGAGTGGCGTAGTGCAGCACGCCGGGCATGCCCAGGCCGCGGTCGAGGATGTCGGTGGTGACGTCCAGCAGGTCGAGGATCTGCAGGATGGCCAGCAGGATCGCGGCGGCCCCGATGATGCGGGTGGCGACGATCCGGGTGATGTATCCGCGCAGGGTCTTCATGCCGCCGGCGCCCGCGCGACCATGGCGCGCATTCGGTCGAAAGCTGCGCTGAGGGAGCCGACCATGCGGCTGATCGGCGTGTCGCCGGGCCGGTCGCGGCTGCCCAGGAACATCCAGACGCCGAAGCTGGTGAAGAGCACGAAGGGGACGCCGATCGCGGCCAGCGGCGGGATGCGGCCGCCCTCGGCCAA
>JAEXKM010000389.1 GCA_023445705.1 Pseudomonadota bacterium | reverse complement strand
CCATCAAGGCATGCGTCTTGTTCAACAACTGGCGAGAGCCGGATATACGCCACTAGGGCCAGGAGCCAGCGCCCACGAGCGCACCACCTACAATCCCGCGCCTCTTCATCGTCGGCGAAGCTAGCTGTGGCAACGTCTCCTTTCCACCCTCAAGCGACGTTTAGGGCGTCCACTTGTGGTCCCCCGGCGCGCCCTGGGAAGGAGCACTTGGCACGTAGACCACCATACGGGCTCACTGGTCGGTCACCACTAGGGGAAGTCGCACAGCAACGCTAAGGTACGCGATCGGATTGAGAGAGTGGCTGATGGTCGTTGGTCGATTGAACATCCGCGGGAAGCATTTGCCACATTTCGTGGGCCTCTCTTGGCTGGTCTTCTTGGCAGGCATGACGGTTACGGATTGGCTGTTCTGGCCAGGCTTCGCGCTGATCACCGTATCGGGCTTACTTGTCCAATACAGACTTCTGAAGTTCCTCAGCGACAAAATGCGCGCTAACGACGGCGGCAGTGAGAACTGATCCGCTTGCGTGACGATCGCGATCGACCGAATCCGACCCGTTGCTGACGTTCCGGGACCTCTTGACCGAGGCCCCCGCCGCCCCTGAAGGTTCCGCAGGGGGATCAATATGAAATCCGTGTTTGCAGGCTTACTAACGTTTGATGGTCGCGCTTCGCGTCGAGACGTCTGGATACTTCACGTCTCAGTAACCCTCGCGGGGGCGCTCCTGGCGATTGGCAACAGCGCAGCGCTGCACCTCATGCCGGTCCAAGCGGTGAACCTGACGTTCCTTGGCCTCTTCATCCTGCTAGTGGCATTCGCGGCAGTTCCCTACGCGTCCTTGTTCGCGCGGCGGTGTCACGATCTGGGATACGGGGGTTGGTGGGCGTTGACCCTTCTGATCCCGTTCGTTGGGGCGCTGGCTGGGGCAGCGTTGATGCTCATGCCCGACAATTCCGGCCCGAACCGGTTCGGACCAGCGCCGCATCCGCGCTCGGCAAGCGCTTGACGATGCGGCTACTCCGATAGCGAGGTCCGCTCCCCACCCCTCTCCGACGATTGGTGCGTCTGCTTTCAGGCCATCGCCAGTTGGAAGGCCGAATGCCCGCCTAGCGCCACAAGCTGACCTTCCCACAGCCGCCGAAAGTGGACCTTGATTGAGCCCGGTATGACGCTGCGCTACGCAGCAGAATGCAGCCGCTGAACTCCCATCTTGAACTTCGGCGAGACGGCGCCGAACTCACCAAGTGCGCGCTCGACGGCGGTGCGCTCGCGAGGTTGGAAGAGGTCTTCTCTGACCAGCCGCGAGATGTCGCAGGCGTGCGGCTGTTCGGCCTCGAGCCCTTACGGCCGTTCCTCATCACGGACGGCCCAATCGGCTCCCTCGCAGCAGGCAAACTGGGCGCGGACGCGAGACCCGTTCGCGCGATTCTCTTCGACAAGACGCCGTCGGCGAACTGGTCGCTAGCGTGGCATCAGGACCGCGTCGTGGCGGTGCGCGAGCGCGTTGAGGTCGAAGGCTTCGGACCTTGGACCCGCAAGCACGGCGCGATCCACGTCGCTCCGCCGTTCGAGGTTTTGGCCGGCATGCTTACGATACGGATCCATCTAGATGCCGTGCCTGAGACAAATGCACCGCTGCTTATCGCACCGGGCTCACACCTCCTCGGGAAGATCCCCGAAACCGAAGTTTCGGGCGTGGTCGCCCAATGCGGCGTCGCGGCCTGCTTGGCGGCGGCTGGCGATGCTTGGACCTACGCCACGCCGATCCTGCACGCGTCCGAAAAGGCGGTAATCGCAGCGCACCGCCGAGTGCTCCAGGTCGACTATGCGGTCGGCGACCTGCCTGGCGGCTTAGAGTGGCTCGGAGTCTGAAACGCGCCAACAGGCGACATTGGCTTCGAAACGGAAACCGGACATTGGGGTTCTGACCTCGGGCCACCTAGCGCGTCTTATGCTGGGTTGAAGGCTTCTCAGGTCGCGGTTGAAACTGCAGCCCCAAATAGGCATATTGCGAGATGGAAAGTCCCTCTCGGCCTCCGAACTGTCACCGTATGGTGTGCGTGCCTGGTTCCGCCAGGAGTAGGAGCCGAGGGGGCAAACCCTCACTGAAAAACCCAGACGTTGTCGATCCGTGGCGCTAGGATGTTGCGCCAGCGACGACGGTCTTGGCGATCCTCTCTAAAAGACCGCGCGATGGCGCCCACGCACATGTCGGCAAGCTGGATGAGTGCGTCGTTCTTTGAGTCGGAGAACTTGCAGGCCTTCACCGCGCCTGCCCTGCCCCCTTTGGTAAGGGCCACTCGTAGGTTCTGACGAAACTCCCGGTCGCCAGACCCGTCAATCATCACCCGCGCGTCGACCAATCGCTCGTTGTCGTGCCGGATCATCTGTTTGACGAAGAATTGGTAAAATGACTCCTTGTCATCCTTGAGGTGCGCCGATCGGATCAACTCCTTCCGAACGACGATAGCCCGCACCTCAAAGGGGCAGCCCGCTACTGCCTGAAAGTATAGGTCGCGAACGTCGGCTCGCGTCTTGCTAAACTTGAACTCGCCTTTGTGCGCCTGCCTAGCGGCCGACCGATTGATCGCGTTCTGAGTAGCCGCTGCGTCATCGCCGTTCGCGAAGATGACCATTGCGGCAACAAAGACAGGCGAACTTCCTTCCTCGACCTTGAAGCCAGGGTCACCACTTTCATCGATAAATACGAGCATGAATTGAGGATGCCAGGCGGAAGAGGTGTGGTGGAGGTAGTTTCAATGGCCCCACCCTGCAATGCATGGTTGGTCGGGCCAGCGACATCCCGCCCACTGTGAGCTTTGCCCGCGCCGGGTTCGGAATTGCGCCATCAGGAGACATTGGCATCGTGCCTGGAAGCGGACCTAGTAGTGGGTCTGCAGTCAGACGTTATGGCTTCGACCGCTGTCGACTCGTTGCGGACCTTAGCGCGCGGGCTTAGGACCTTGGACCACCAAAAGGACCGGTCGAGCGGCTGGAACATGCTGGAATAGGCGGAGATCGCCGAAGCATGCCGGACGCGCCCCTATCGTCAGTGATTGGAAACCGTCGAAACGCTGCGCGCTAGCATTGCCACGGCTTCCGCCTGCCGATGTGTTCCGGTCTTGGCGAGAATGCGCTTAAGGTGGCTGCGCACGGTGGCAAGCCCGATGCCCATGTTTGCGGCAATGTCCTCAAGCGAGGCTCCCCGTCCGAGCGCAGACGCAACCACGCCCTCTGTCCGCGTGAGGCTGAATAGCTCGCGCAGGCGTGCGACGGCGATCGGCGCTTCGGGGTCGCGGATGAACACCAGCACGGCAGGCCGCTGCTCCCCAAAGGCCGATACGGTCGGGCGCATGGGGGCGACCTCAAGAGCCAGCGGCATGCGGTGCGGACGCGGAATGGAGAGCGCCGCGCCGGATTTGGCAATCCTGCCCCGCGCGGTGGCCATTGCACCTTGCACCAGAGACAACAATGAGTCGTGCAGCGCAGGCGGGCGCAGCGCCAGCCGCCCGCGAATAACCATAAGCTCCGCGTTCTCGCGCAACAGGCGCTCCGCCATACTGCTGGCTTGAATGACCCGGCCCGCGCCGTCCACAATCAGAACGCCTGTATCCAGTCTGTCGAGCGCCTCCAAGGCGGCGGCATGAGATTGTGACACCGCCGCGAAACGCTGCCCGAGACGCAGCGCCCGCTGCAAGTGCGGCAGCACCAGCGCCGCCTGACGCCGCTCCGTTGCGCTATAGGCTCCCGCACCCTGCGGCCTGTGAATGCCGAGTACGCCAATCGCCCCATCCGCTGCGGGAAAGACCGCCCCGAGCATGTGATGGATATCCAAATGCCGGAGCCATTCCTGATAAAAGCCGCTGCGCGCCTGTTCCTCGGGCGTCACCAGGTCTTGGTCGGTGATGATGCGCGACATGCCGTAGGCGACGCTGCGCTCCACCCATAAATCCTTGCGGTGCCAGTCGTCGGCCCAAGCCTGCTGCCGCTCCGACACCACGAGGTTGTCGGTGCATTCGAGAAGGTTCACGCGTGCGCCGTCGCCGTGCAGCTTCAAGACGGTGCTGGTCGATCTGAAGGTTTCTGCGATGCGGGTCGCGGTGCCTGACCACAAGGTATCGTCTATGGCCGCATCGTATAGATGCGCAACAAGGCCCGAGACGCGGGACGCTTCATAGAGTTCTTCTGACGGCATGACCGTGCAGTTCCTCCTCATTCATCCGTTGCTGCGAATTGACTCCTGCGACGCACCAGCAACCTCGCATGAACGATACGGCGGGATAGCGCTTTGCCGTCCTGCCGTGGCTGATTTCTACCCTGTTTAGGGGGCGAATAGGCATCCGCGCCACCTTAACCATAGCGGAAAGGGATTTTCACACGCGGAGATGTCATGAGCAAAGCCCGTTCCCTCGTTGTGCCGCTGCTTGTGGTGTCACTTTCCGCTTGCGGCCAGAACACCTTAACGGCGGAGAACGCCGCCGCCACACAGGTGGCAGCGGAAACGGTATCCGGCAACACACCGGCGGTTGGCGCTGTCACAAACGAAGCTGCTGCACCCCCTGCGCCTGAAGCTGTTCCGGCCAAAGCGCAAGCAGCCACCATCGCTGCGCTGCCCCTCAAGCGCGGTTACTACGTCGAGAGCGACACGCCGTGCGGCCAAGCCTCCAACGCCACCACGACGCTGCTGCGCCGCGAGGGCATCGGCGGCGCACGGGATTTCTGCGAGTTCAAGAAAATCGAGCAAACAGGGCCGGATACCTACCGCGTGACGGAAGCCTGCCGCGATTTGCAGGACAATGCCCCACCGGAAACCAGTACCTCCCTCTACACCCTTACAGGGGATACGGCGTTCACCGCCAAGAGCGAGCACGGCTGGGAGCGCAACGCGCGCTACTGCGCCCAATCGACCATGCCGCCCGACTGGCGCGCGAACGATATCAGCGACGTGACGGGCTGACGCCGCACTTCATCCATCCGGGTAAGGAGATCCCGCATGCAGCGAAGGGCTGCGCTGTGTTCCGCTCTCATCGGCGTGGCGCTGACCACGCTCACGCCCGCCTTCGCGCACACCGCCTCGACGCCTGCGGCCAAGATGGACGTTGCAGAGTGCGTTTCGGCATGACCGAAGCGGAGGCCCGCGCGGCGCTGACGGCCTTCGGCGGCGGAAATGCGCACCACCGTGTGGGCCAACGGTCTCAGGACCAATGCCAAACGCAAATCGGACGCGGCGGCGCAAGCGCCGAAACTCTAGACCGCAAAGGACTGAGATGGGACTGACCACACTAAGCGGAGCCGTGAGCGGTATCCGTCATTCGACTGAAACGCGGGGCACGGTAGGCCGCAATGGCGGCTCCGTGAAAACCGGACAGGTCATCGCCTTTCGCGTGGGCGAGCGCTCCGCGCAAATCAAGCTGGCCGACGTGCCGGACATTCGGGATGGCGATGAAGTGACACTGGCCGGACGCGAGAAGAACGGCGTGTTCAAGGCGCTCGCGCTGCGCAACGACAAGACCCGCGCGGTCTACAGCATCCCGACAACGGTTGGCTATCTGATGGGGGGGACGCTGATAGCCGTCGGCGTGATGACGCTGTTCATCCTTATCGGCGTGGTCTTCATCGCGGGCGGTCTGTGGACGCTTTACGAGGCGTACAACTACACGCAGGCAGCGAACATGCTCAGGGCTTGAGACGCATGGCGAAACGAGGCTCGGGCAGAGACAGAGTCCAGCGCGGGTAATCTCCCTCCGTGCCCGCCCCCTCCAGCGGCCTTGCCTGCGGGCGCTAGCCCGCTAACCACCCCTCCCTGACCATCGGCGGGTCCGCCGAGCGGACCCGCTAGGTCACTCAGAGTTCAACCTGCTCGGAAATTGAGAGCGCGTCGTCTACCTCAATTCCGAGATATCGGACCGTGCTCTCCAGCTTTCGATGGCCAAGCAGCAGTTGGCAGGCCCTCGGATTGCCGGTCTTCTTGTAGAGCAACGCAACCTTGGTGCGACGAAGGCTGTGCGTCCCGTAGGCATCGGCCTCAAGTTCGATCAGCCGAACCCAGCGATCGACAAGGCGCGCATATTGGCGCGTGCCGATGTGGCGTCCAGGTCGGTTCCGGCTGGGGAACAACCAATCATCACTCCTAGCGCCGCGGACCTTCAGCCAATCCTCAATCGAGCTCCGGGTCGGCTCGGTAATCTCAAACGGAACGGGGCGGCCGGTCTTCTGCTGGATGATGGTTGACCGCGTTCGGAGCGCTCCGCCCGGCGCCACATCGCTGAGCCTGAGACGCACGAGGTCGCAGGCTCGAAGCTTTGAATCGAGGGCGCAGTTGAACATCGCCAGATCACGACAACGTCGCGCGCCCTTCAATTCCTGACGGATCGCCCAAACATGCTTTGGCTTGAGCGGTGCCTTGGGGCCGACCAGTCGGCCAGCGTTCCACGGCTTAATTGGGGTGCGAAAGAGATCTGGTTGGCTCATGGCCACCTCCTTTGAGATAGCCCCCTTTGTCTGAACGGCGAGCAGCGAGCGACCGGGTGGAGCCGCAAACATTTGCCCCCTGCCCATTTGCGCGACGCCGCTCCCGTGACAGGCTCGTCGCCGGCGAGGGTTGAATGCGACGAACTCTTCTTGCGGCATCTGTGCTTGTGGTTACGGGAGCCTGCCAAGCATTCGCGCAGGTAGCCGACCGCGGTCGCCAACTTACTGGTCGTGAACTCCAGGCACTGCTGAAAGACGGCGCGATCATGCGATCCGTGCCTTGCGTGCCAGGCGAGTCATTCCTTCCAGGAGGATATCTTCGCCGCAAATGGGGACTACGTCGGCATTCAGGATCGTGCGGATGTGAACGGCAAAGCGTCAGTCGTAGGCGATGAGCTGTGTGTCGAAGGCCCCGGTTACCGCAGATGTCGTCAGCTGATGAGGGATACTCAAGGTCGCCTTTGGCTGAAGCAGCAATTCGAGTCAGGCGCACCGATCAATTCTGGGCAGGTCGAGCTTCTTCCCCTGAACACTCCCTTGGGATGTCGTCGAGAGGACAAATGACGTACCGGGGCTCATGTCGAAGTGTCAGTGTCGCGCCAATTGCGGACATCGGCGCGGCGCTCACAAGCGGACACTCCCTGAGCCGTCGCGCTCGATCGGATTAAACCGACCCCGGACAGCATCTGCAAAGCGCACGACTTCCCACTCGACGCTTGCCTTCTGGCCGGAGCGAAGGCGTATTCTCACCGCCCCATGGCAAAGGCTGATGCATAAATCGGCCAAGAGCTTGGCCTTAACCAACGGAACTTTGCTTGAGCGGCGCGACCCTGCACGACGGGCTTGAGTACCAAGCGCTCGTATCAGCGCTGGCGGCGGTTGAGTTGGTGATCGTCAGCGGATATGCGGTCCAACTCCTAATCGAACCGCCGAGCGACGAGGATCTCGAAGCCGGGGTGGATCGGGTTCTGGGCGATGACGAGCCCACGCCCGGCGAGGGCCAAGCGCCAACCCACACGTCTGCTTCTGAAGAGTACACGCTGGTTGTCCAGTCCAAGCGGCGCGACCACGGGACGTGGACAGCGCCCGGTGTCGAGGCGCTGCTGAAACACGGGAAGGCTCGCGTGTCCGCGCGTGCGCGACTGCTGGCCGATCCAGCTGTCCGCTACCTCCTCGTCACCAGCGGCATGTCTGTGCACGAGGCGACCTCATTGCATGTTGAGCGCTTCGGTGAGTGGCCAGATCTCGCCCACGTCGATGAGCGGTTCAAGGATTACGACGCCGGCGACCGGTGCCGCGTTGGAGTGATGGGCGGCTTTACCGAGGCGGTTCTCAAGGCTCGGCTTGAGCGCGCCCTGAGATCAAGCCTGTTCGTCCCATTCGACCGGGTCGACGCTTGTATCGCCGCGTTGGTTGACGCCGCGCGCGTGCGGGGGCGCTCTGCCCATTCCGGGGTATGGACGAAGGGCGAGATCGGCCAGATTCTCAAGGATCACGACGCCCTTCTGCCTGGCGAAATCGACGCGGGCGACTATGTCGAGCCGCAGAATTTCGAACGGCTCGTCGAGACCTTGAGCGGCCAGCGCGCGGTCCTCATTCTTGGGCCCAGCGGCACGGGAAAGACGCGGACCGCGCTGCGACTGCGCGATCAGCTGCGCGAGGACAATCCAGGGATCCGTTGCCCTTCGATGTTGACCAAACTGGGGGCCGGTCAGGTCGCAGCCGAACTGCAGCGAGCGCCCGTCATCCTCTACATCGAAGACCCTTGGGGCCCCGTCGCCCTTGAAGATGGCGCCGCCAGCTGGACCAAGGCGCTGCAGGACGCCGCCGCCAAGCGTAAGCCCAACGCATGGCTGATCATCACCAGCCGCAGCGACGTCTACCAAGACGCCAAAATCCCCGCTGACGCCTTCGCCAACTGGAAGGTTACCCTAGAGGCTGGCGATTACGGCCCCTCGGAACGGCGCCGTATGATCGAGACGGGCCTCAAGTCGCTGAGCTTTCGGCTCAGAGAGGCGGCCGAACCCTTCGTTGATCGCGCCATCGAGGTGCTCTCGACGCCCCTTGAGATACGAACCTTCATCACCGGCCTGGCGTCTGGGCCGCGCCCCGGAGAGTCTGGTCCTGAGCTGACGACGCGCGTGCTCAGGGCCGCGCAGAGCAAGCTCTACAAGAACGTGATCACCGAGCAGATCAATGCCCGCGGTGACGTCGGCGCAGCCTCTCTGCTTTGGCTGCTGTTCAAAGGCGACCGCGTCCTGACCTTGGACGACGTGATCCGCGTGCGCCGCGCCATCACGCGCGAGAAGGGAGCCGCGCCCAGCCTCGAAGATCTCGTCGAGTTCTTGCGCGCGGGGCACAGCCTCGACCAGGACCAGGACCGATATTCCTATGCGCACCCCCAGGTCGAAGCTGGCCTGGTCGAGGCGATCTTGGGCGATCCAGCGACCTTCGAGGCGGCGGGTAAGGCCTTGATCGAGTCTCTTGCGGCCCAACCGGCCGGCGCTGCAATCGGGCCGATGCTCGCGGCCCGAATTCTCGCCGGCCTAGCCGCAGCCAATCCTAAGCAGGCGAGCGCGCTCGCCGACGTCATCTCATCGCAGGCAAGATCGACGATCGAGGCCCAGATCCTCGCCGCGGTGAAGTCACTCGACGGCAAGCCGTTCGTTCAGGCCTTCGAGGTTGCCGCACGCGTCGGGTCGCCCGGGGTCCTCCACTTCGACCTCGCAAAATGGCTCCTGGACGCAGCCCCGATCTCTGCGGATGCTGAACTGCACGACATGATCCCGCGCTGGCTGGACGCAGATCCCGATCCGTCCTGGCAAGATCAGATCGCCGCCGATCCGAGCGCCCAGAAGCTCCTGGAGAAGGCTGTCGAGCATCTGGCTGGTCGCGAGCAAGAGTTCTACCCTGATGATTTCGGCGCCCGCTTGGAGGTTCTCGGCGTCGACTTGGCGCCAGCTTTTGGGCGCGCCGCCCTTGAAGTCACCGGCCACGGCTTCGACCAATCGGTCGCACGGCTGGTCGCAGGCGCCCTGCCCACCCTCAGCACGCTTGAGCCTGCGGTTCGCGCCGCGCAGAAGATGTACGGGGTTCGCGAGACACCGGACCGACTTGGCTGGCGGCTGCAACTGGTCAATGGCGTCTTCGACGACGACTACGCTGACCATCTTAGCTCAGGCGACGACGATGGCTGGTCGGCCGGAGAAATCACCTCGGCCTGGGTCAAGGCCAAGCGCGAGCGCGAGGGCTACGCAGCGCTTGCAGCCTTTCCGGACGCCCACCTCCTGGCCTGGGACTGGGCCGACGCCATCGAGAAAGATAGCGCTGCCGTCGACCCAGCCGAGATCCGGGCCTTCGCCCAGGTCGTCCAAGGCCAGGACCGCGAACACGTGCTCTGGAACCTCGTGGCGCGCTCGCCTGTACTGGGGGTCGAGGATCTGATCGCGGCTCGCCTTAGCGCCAACGCCCCCACTGGCGAGACACGAAGCGCGCTTCGCCGAGCGCAGGCGGTTCAGGACTTCAGTTCCCTTCTCGCAGAGCAGGATCGCAAGCTTGCAGCCGGAGATGTCGACGGCGCGCTATTGCTGCTGCGCGATCTGATCTCGCCGCGGTTCAGCGGGGACAATCCTGCGCTGGTCGAAGCGCAGGCTCAGCTCATCGCCGCGCTGCCAGCGAACCTGACCGATCTCGCCCTCGCCGCCGTCGCCGACATGAGCCAGGTCCACGCCGATCAGGCTGGCGACGCGGGTCGAGCCGCTCGGCAAGTCTCCAGCCGTGACCCTGACCTGGCGGCTCGACTCCTCAAGCTGACCGGCGGAGACCACCCGGATTTTGAGAACCTCTATGCAGCCGCCATGGACGGCTGGACGCCTGCCGAGCCCGACAACGCCCAAGCGGCGCTCGACATCGCCTTCGAGCTCGACCGCGACGACCTGATCGCGGCGGCCTTGTATCACCCGCTCGCCTCCATCGCGCGCCGGGCGATCCGGCATTTGGGAAGCGGCATGACGGAGGCGGCCCTCATGGCCCTTCCCGGCAAGGACGGCCACTTCGTTCGTGAAGCCATCGTCGAGGCGATCGGCGCCCACACGGGCGACGCCGCAGCCGCGATCCTGCTCGACTTCTGCGGCGACACCTACAATCGCGCCTATGGTCACCCCCCTCAGCACGCGGTCGCCCGCAAGGCGGCGACCCTGCTGGCGGGCAGGCCTGACTTGCCGCCCGCTGTGCTCGAGACGATCAAGGCGCGGGCCGCGGACTATCAGGACGTTGATGTCAGACGCCGCCTTCTCGCCCGACTTGGCAAGGCGGGCGCCAGCCACCGAGCTTGGTTGCTCGCGGCCGCGACAAGCAACGACAACCCTTTAGGCCTCCGCCTCCACGCCGCCCTCGCCCTGCTCTCCAACGCCCAGGCGTGCCTTTCTGATGGACTCCCTCTGCCAGGCGCCGAGTTCCTGCTGGACGCGCCAGGCGCCGTCGCCGCCGTTACGACCCGGCTGGCCTCTGCGATCGCAACAGAGGCGGAGGCCATCGCCTTGGCGACGCGACTTGCGTCATCCCCTGACCGCCACGGCTTGATGCTCCTGCTGGCCAGAGCGGACCGACCGGTATTGAACAAGCACATCGCGGGTTTGCTGGCGCCAGGTCACGCCGCGGTGGCCCTGACCACGTTCGGAGGTCCCCCCGTACCGGCCGCGGCCCTCGACGATTTGGCCGAGCCGGCGGTCGTTCGCGCCATGAAGTCGTTGTTGAAAGCGCGGCTGGAGCCGCCGCCCACTGCGCTCTCTGGTCCGGTGGCCGGCCGGTGATGGTGGCGTTACTGTCAAAGCCATCGAGCGCCGCGCCAGCCGGCCTGGAGCCAGGGTCTCCAGCGCAAGGGCGATGACGCGAGCGGCCGACCTGAAGCCCAAGCCGCGCAGGGCGGGAAGTTCCGAGGAACAATGCACGCCAACCTGCAGCCGGGCCACAGCGCAACACGATGTCGAGCACGTCCGCCCAAGCGAACGTCATTCTCACATGTTCGCTTGGCGCCATCAGCGGAGGTTGGGTCGCAGCCGAGAAGCGGACGACACAAGCGGCGACAATCGAGTTCGGTCTTAGACGTAATATCGGAAGGGGAGTGGCGGCGCGTTCGCGGTCTTCGGCGAGGCCATTAGGATTTCACCAACGCGGTCGGCAAACTTAAGGGTCACAGGCAGTCCTGAGGCGAAGTCGCAGGCGTTGTAGTTGACCTTCGTCTAGGCCAGCACATCGGCCAGAACCTGAGTTAGCTCGGCCTCGCCGTGAGTGATCTGGACAGACAGCGGCTTTGGCGTCTCGAAGCCTTGGTAGGCGGCCAGACGGGGGACGTATCCCCGTGTCCAGAGGTAGGCATGTTTCGGCCCGACCTCGACGGCCGTGCCGCGTAGCACGGGCGTCGACGCCGCCGGCCTGAACAGCCGCATGTCGTCACCCTTCTGGATACGCACACCGACCAGAGAGGTGGTCTCCGGCACGGAGTCGAGAAATCCCTTCCACTCATTCGCGTTGAAGAAATGCCGCCCGTGGATGAACAGTTGGGTTGGCGCCTGGCCATGCTTGGCGGCGTACCCTGAGATCACCGACTCCATCAGCCGCTTGGCCGCGCTTTCCGAGAGATGGTACTCCCTGTTCTTCGCCGAGTACCAGGGACCGAGTGCACCCCGGAAGACGAGGCCGTCGCCCGAGTCCAAGAACATCTGCGCTGCACAGCAGGCCTCGCCGACCTGCGCCGGGGTTTCGTCATTCTTGAAGACGAGGCCGACGTAGCAGACGCCAGGCCGCACGTTCGCCAGTGCCCACGGCTTGGGGCCAATTTTGAAAAACAAGGTCGTGCTGAAGTTCCAAGCGACTGTGGCCTCGTCTTGCAGACCCCGCTGACGCCGCTTTGGGTCGACAATGGTTCGATCCGCGAGAGTGCTCTCCAGAACCAGCTGAAGGGCGATTTGGTCGGTCAGCAGCTCGGCCTTGAGCTGATGATGAAAGTTGCTTGAGAACAGATAGGTCTCGGCGTCCTCCATGGTTTCCGGGAAGAGATCGCCGTCAGAGAAAAAGCGTTTGGCGGCCTTCGCCGAGATGATGTCCGAAGTGACCCGCTCGGCCCTGGGCGGCGGTGCTACCTGTGGCCGGCCGTAGCGGAAAACGACGTCCGGGACGACGACCACCCACACGTCAGGCCGTTGCTCTTCGGCGCGCAGATGCGCACGGATCGCGTCGGCAAAAATCTTTACGGTAGTGCGGACGGCGTCGGCGCGGTTGGTGCGCTTGATCGCCGCCTCCACCGCCGGTCCGTCGACGGCGACTTCCCCCATCGGCCGCGCCGGCAGAGCGACGCCAAAGGCGGCCTCGAAGCCCGGCCAAGGCGGCGCCCAGAGTACTGGTTCCTCCCAACGGTCGACCTTCCCTGGGATCCACCCGGTCAGACGCTGGAGCCAGGCACGGGCCAGTCCGAGGCCCGTGGTGGTGCCGATGACACCAATCCGGGCCTCAGCTAGGCCGGAGGCCCGCTCGACAGGGCCGAACAGGAACAACCCATCCTTGGGTGCTTCCAGGGCCTGGTTTTGGCCGAACAGCAGTGAGGGTTCGTCGAGCTGGTGGACCCGGAACGTCACGAGGGGTGCTCCACATCCAAGCGGTCGTCGTCGCCGAAACCTTCCTCGTCGAGCTCGTCGTCGAGCACGATCTCGCCGCGCTCATCCTCCTCGGACGATCGGGCCTCCGAAGCTCGATAGGACTTCGCAGTCTCCATTGAGAGCGGCAAACTTGCGACGCCGAATTTCTCATCACCGGCCGCGATACTGATCATCGGCTCGCCTCTGGCGATCCAGTTCATGCCGGCGAGCAGCAGGTCGCGCCACTTGTCGTTCCACCACGATTTCGTCAGCCGCATCCGCACACGTTGGGTCTGGGTGCCCGGTAGGGGCGTCTGCCCGTCGAGCGACAGCGCCATATTGGCGTGGACGCGCAGGATCGGCGCCGGCCACAGCATAGGTCGGGCGACTAGGCACAAATGCCACCGGCGATCCTTGAATTTGCCTGACACGACACGGCTGACACGCCGGCCGTCGGGCAGGACGAATTTCACCGGTCCGTCGACGAGGCCGTCGGGAAAGAACCAGCCTATCCGGCCAGCGGCGAACTCGAACTTCTTAAGCCCTCGCCGCTCCATTGCCATATCCCAATGCTGACGGAGCAGATTTGCCACCTGGGCACGGGCATCCGGCCCGATTGGAGAAGGGATCGATCTCCTTCCCGTGGAGCAGGTCTGGAGTCTTCAGCCAGAAGCGGGCCTCTAAGCTTGGGCCCTCAGCCCCGGACTGTTGGAACGTGACGGGGTCGCAGAACGTCGCGGCCAGACCGCTGTGCTGGACATGTGGCGCGGAGCTGGATTTCAGCCATCGCTCGAGTTGGTTGCGCGTTCCCTTTGATCCGAAGAGACGTAGCAACTCTGGCATCGGTTCGATTGGAAACCAGTTGGACCAGAGCATTTCCGGTTCGTCGAGGACGGCGAGACGCCCATCCTCCTGCGCTTCCACGAGCGCCTTGAGGAAGTTGCCGTCGGCGGTCGGCAAACGGGGGACGCCCGCTTCTTCCAGGGTCTCTAGGAGAGGCTGCAGACACGACGCCCAGTTGGGATGGGCGTTGAGCACGTTGTGACGGATCAGCTCGGGCGGCAGGGTTGAGAAGTCCACATCCGCCGCCCGGACGGGGATCATGAAGCTGGGGTCGTTGAGCTTGCGGCCCACGGCGTCGCCGATCGCCAACTCCTTTTTCACTCCGGGCTTGGCCAAGTGCGGCGAGACCACCACAATCTGCTTGATGGCCAGTGTCCGCAGCGTTCGGTCGATCTCATCCCAGAAGTCGTCGCCGCCTCGAAGCGAGCGCAGGTCGACCCATACCTTGTAGCCGGCCGCAGCTAGTCGTGCGCCCAACCACCGCGAGAACGGATTGTCCTCGGGAGTCGCGTGCGTGATCAGAACAATGTCGCGTATCGTTGGGGCGCTCATGACCCAAGCCGTTCCTCATCCCGGCTGTGATGATTCGGGGGATTGTACCAGTCCACCCCTCAATCGACGTCCGCAGCGGTTCCCTCGACGTCGGACGGCCGCGGATCGGGCGCCCAAAAGTCGGGGACGGTCTGGGGGCGCTGGTGAAGGATCAATCGCACAAGGCCCTCTTTCAGGCCGCGATCCAGCGCGCGACCGAAGTCCCCGATGGTACGCGTAATCTGAGGTGCGTGGAGCAGTTGCCGCCAAGCCAGCCGGCCAACGTTTCTGCCTTCCCAGCCCAGAAGGTGAACAAGGGCTACGTGCGCGAATTGGATTCCTCCGTCGCCGGCGACGAAGCTCTGAAGAATCCGATCCGGGGCATGATCTTCCTTGGACTCTAGGTCCCAGGTGGCGAGTAACTGCTGCGTTTCACTGTGGAGGCCGGCCAGCCGCCGGCCGCCCTTTCCTGTAAAATAGACGGCCGAGATCCGCATCTTCCAAGTCTCGATCTTGTTCTTGTCGGCCTCCTCGACGCCCACGAGTTCTTCCTTGACGAGATCGAAATGAACCCCCGCTTCCGGCTGCAGCGTGTATGCAATGTCGCCTGCCAGGAGCCCAAGGAGGTTCTCCTGCATGGCACGCTCCTGGGTGATGTTGAAGTTCGTCCGGGCCAGCCGAAGGTGCCGTGCGTCGAAGAGCGTCCAGAGGTTGTGCCATTTCCAGGCGATCAGCAGGGGCCGCCCCAGCAGGTCAGCATAGGCCCTCAGCCGCGCGAGGTAGTCGGGCCTGAACGAGAGTGTCTGCCCCTTCTTAACCTTCACCTCGATCAGAACCGCGCCGGTTCCAGGGAATGTGGCAAGAAGATCGGGGACCTGAAATACATCCCGCGAAGCTAGCGGCGACTGGGCCTGGTCGAGCTTGTGGATCAGACGGCAGCGTCCCAGCCAGGCGCAAATCACGGAGAATTCGTCCTCCGCTGGCAGTCCGAGATCAAGGAGCTTGACCTGTCGCGCGACCTTCGCGGCGTCGGCCTGAAAGCCAAGACGCGACAGCACGTCATGGATCAGCCGGTCGAGATCTCCTGGGCTATCGTCGTTCATCAATAGCAGCTTAGCGGAAGAGCGAATTCGCCGTCGATGACTTGCCCGAACAGCGAACCTTCCCGCCGTCGCCTCCGTGTCACGTCCGATCATTGCCCGCGTTCGACCCTGCAAAACTGGGACTGCGACACGAGCCCTGCCCGGAAGCGGACAGTGCGATGGACCGCAACGAGCCCCTTCCGGACCTTGTTCGGCCGAGCTGCCATAGACGCTTCCGTAGCGGGCGGGGGAGCTGCAGATCGCAGAACAGCCGGAAAGCCACGGCGCCGAGCCCCCGTCCGGGCGAGCGCTCACACCTTGCCTAAGCGCTCGATCGCCTTTTCCAACGATCGCTCGCCCTCGCAGTAATCGGTCCAGGCCTTGAGCTTGCTGACAAGGGCCGGCGCGGTGCGCAAGGTATAGGCCGCAGGATCAAGGCCGCGCCTTACCTGAGTCCAGGTCAACGGCATGGACACCGGAGCGCCTGGTCGGCCCCGGGGCGACAAGGGCGCCACCGCGGTGGCCATCCGGTCGTTGCGCAGATAGTCCAAAAAGATACGACCGGCGCGCTCCTTCTTGGCCATGTTGATGAGATAGCGCTCCGGTGAGTCTGCAGCCATGACCTTGCAGACGTCGCGGGCGAAGGCCTTGGCGACATCCCAGCTGAGGCCTTCGGCGTTGAGGGGCGTCACCACGTGTAGGCCCTTGCCGCCCGTAGTCTTGCAGAAGCTGACCAAACCCAGCTCTTCCAGCCGATCGCGGATTTCTCGCGCGCCTTCGATAACCCGTTCAAAGGGCACGTCGGGCGCGGGGTCCAGGTCGAAGACAAGTCGACCCGGCTGCTCTGGCGAGAAGGGTTCGCTGTTCCACGGGTGAAGTTCAAGCGCGCCGGTCTGGGCGGCGGCCACCAGCGCCTCGACCCGGTCAAACTGGATATAGGGCTTACGGTCCCCCCAGACCTCGACCTCGGTGATCAGTGAGGACTGGTCCTTGGCGCTGTGGCGCTGGAAGAACTTCTGCGCCCCGTCGATCCCGTCCGGCATTCGGATCATCGAGCAAGGCCGCCCGCGCAAGTGCGGCAGCATCCACTCCCCGACCGCCTCGTAATATCGCGCCAGGTCGAGCTTGGTGATGGGCCGGTCGTCACCGGCGTCCGGCCACAGCGGCTTGTCGGCGTTGGAAATCGTGATCCCCATAACGACGCTCGACCCGCGAGGCGTAATGGTCCTGGCCCGAACTGTGTTCGGCGCCGGCTCAACCAACTCAGTGGTCGCCGCAGGGGCCGGCTCGACCGTATCGACCTCGCTAGCGGGCTTGTCCTCTCGTAATCCTTTGAAGGAGGCCTGTCGCAGCGTCCCATCGCCGGTGAAGCCCGCATATTGGATTTCAGCCACCAGTTCGGGCTTCACCCAGTGCACGCCAGCGGCTTTCCTCGGCGCGTTCTTGCCCCTGAACGGACTGATATCGGTCTCGAGGGCCTTGAGCGCCGGCAGCAGGCGGCTGACGACCTGGCGGCTAAATCCAGTGCCGATACGGCCGACGTGGACCAGCTCGCCGTCTCTGTTCACCCCGGCGATCAGGGATCGGAAATTCTCTCCGGTCGTAGTCCAGCCGCCGATCACCACCTCGTGCCCAGCCCGGCACTTCGACTTGCCCCAGCTCTCGCTACGTCCCGATTGGTAGGGCGCGTCGAGCCGCTTGGAGACGATGCCCTCCAGATCCATCCGGCAGGCCGACAACAGCACCGCATCGCCCGCGGTGATGAAGTGGTCCACATAGCGGATGATGGAGGGCGCCCCGGCGATTGAGACTTGCAGCCTCTCCTTGCGTTCGGTGAGCGGCAGGCCTCTCAGATCCTCAAGGCCGGCGAAGAGCTGGTCGAAGACAAAGAACACCAGGTTGCGGGTCTTCCCCTCCGAAATGGCCGCCTGCAAGGCGGCGAAATCAGGCGCGCCGGTCGCGTCGAGGGCGCAAACCTCACCATCGATGATCCCATCCGCAAGACCCGCTCCAGCCGCGACGATCTCAGGAAATTTCGCCGACCAGTCGAGACCCTTGCGGGTGCGCAGCCTCGCCC
>JAEXKM010000140.1 GCA_023445705.1 Pseudomonadota bacterium | reverse complement strand
CAGCCAGGCCCTCGCCTGGGGCGTGGTCGAGGCCGTCGACGAGGCTGCGCGCGACGACAATGTCTGGGTGGTGGCGATCACCGGTTCGGGCGACGCCTTCTGCGCAGGCCTCGATCTCTCCGGCACGGCCGAGCCGTACCACCCGGCCCCTGCCATGACCGCCCAGCTCGACGACATCGGCTGGGTCGGCCAGTTCGTGCTCTCGATCCGCAAGCGCTGCGACAAGCCGGTGGTCGGCGGCGTCAACGGCGTCGCCGTCGGCGCCGGGCTGGGCCTGGCCATGGCCACCGACGTGCGCCTCATCGCCTCCAGCGCCCGGCTCATGGCCGGCTACACCCGCATCGGCGGCTCGCCGGACGCCGGCCTCACCATCACCCTGCCGCAAGTCATGGGCTACGAGCGCGCCATGCGCTTCATGATGGAGAACCGCACCGTCGTCGGCGCCGAGGCGCTCGAGTGGGGCATGGCCGGCGAGGTCGTGGATGACGCCGGCTTCGAAGCGCGGCTGGCCGCCTATTGCGAGCAGCTCTGCGAATGGTCGCCCATCACCATGCGCCTGCTGAAGCGGGGCATCGTGAAGTCCTATGAGTCAAACGATATGGAGCAACAGCTCCGCTACGAGGTGACCAATATCGGCCGCGCCTTCCGCAGCGAGGACGGCCAGGAGGCCCGCCGCGCCTTCCTCGAAAAGCGCAAGCCGGTGTTCCAGGGGCGCTGACCTGCTCGAAGCCACGCAACCATCCAGTTGCGACTGATTATTAATTGATGCAGGCTGGGGCCGCACGTGAGGAGCAGCCCCATGCCGGACGCTATTTCCACCCTCCAGGAGCTCGAAGCCTGCGTCGGCGTCGCAGGCCTCGGGGTGAAGATGAAGATCATCGATCACCTCGACGCGGCCGCCGCCAAGTGGATCGCGGCCTCGCCCATCGCGTTCCTCGGCCTGGAACAGGCTGACGGGCCGCGCGTCAGCGCCATGGGCGGGGCGCGCGGCTTCGCCGCCGTCACGGGCAAGAAGACTCTGACCCTTCCTCGCGCGGCGATCGACGAACCGGGCGAGCTGTCCGTGGGGCAGGGGGCCGGCGTCCTCTTCCTCATCCCCGGCCTGGGCGAGACGCTGCGCGCCAACGGCCGCATCGGCGCCGTGCGGGAGGACGCCGTGGAGATCGGCGTCGAGGAATGCTTCGTCCATTGCGCCAAGGCGCTCATCCGTTCGGATTTTTGGGCGGCCCAGCAGAACACGGCGCCGGCCGACGGCGCCGCGCTCGTCAACGCGTCCCGCTTCCTGGCCCTGGCCACCATGGACGGCGAGGGACGGATCGACATCAGCCCCAAGGGCGATCCGGCAGGTTTGCTCATCCGCCTGGACGGCGACCGCGCCACCCTGGCCGAGCGGCCCGGCAACCGCCTGGCCTTCGGCTATCGCAACATCGTCGAGCAGCCCCGCGTGGCGGCGCTGTGCATCATTCCGGGCGCGGAAGACGTCGTGCAGCTCAGCGGCCGCGCCCAGCTCACCACCGACGCGCAGATCCGTGCCGACTTCGTGGTGGACGAGAAGACCCCCATCCTGGCCACGCTCATCGAGGGCGTAGAGCCGCGGTCCTATGCCAGCGCCGCCCTGGCCCGCGCGGCCCTCTGGCCCGGCCCGCATCCGGTCCCCGAGGTGGACTCGGCCGAGACCCTGGTCGCTCACCTGAAGCTCAACAAGGAGAGCGGGGCGCAGGCGACCCTCCTGCGGCTGGCGGCCAACCGCGGCCTCGTCGCCAAGGGGCTGGAGAGCAACTACAAGACCGACCTCTACTGACGCCGCCGCCCGCGCGTTGGCTTGGCCCACGCAGCACGTTATGCCGGTCTGTCCCCCAAATTTGACAGGTCAGGCCAAGTGATCATCGAACCCCGCATCCGCGGCTTCATCTGCACCACGGCCCATCCCGCTGGATGCGCCGCCAATGTTCGCCAGCAGATCGAGCTGGTGCGTTCGCGTGGCTCGCTCACGGGTCCGAAACGCGTCCTCGTGCTGGGCTGCTCGGCCGGATACGGCCTGGCCTCGCGCATCGTGACGACCTTCGGATGCGGCGCCGACACCGTGGGCGTGTCCTTCGAAAAGGAGCCGACGGAAACCAGGACCGCGACCGCCGGCTGGTACAACAATCGCGCTTTCGAAATCGAAGCGGCCGCCGCCGGCCGCAAGGCCGTCACCCTCGAAGGCGACGCTTTCTCCGACGAGATGCGCGAGAGGGTCTTGGCGGCCGTCCGCGACGAACTCGGGCAGATCGACATGCTGGTCTACAGCATGGCCGCGCCGGTTCGCACCGATCCGCGCGATGGTCAGACCTATCGCTCCGCCATCAAGCCGCTCGGCGAAACTGTGCGGGTGAAGAGTCTCAACACCGACAAGGCCGAGGTCTTCGAGAGCGAGTTGGCGCCGGCCACTCCCGAAGAGACCGCGGCCACTATCAAGGTGATGGGCGGTGAAGACTGGGAGATGTGGGTCGACGCCCTGGCGGCGGCGGGCCTGCTCGCCGACGGGTTCCAGACCCTGAACTACACCTATATCGGTTCGCAGTTCACCTGGCCGATCTACTGGCACGCCACCCTTGGCAAGGCCAAGGAGGACGTCGACCGCGCCGCCGCCGCCGTCCGCGGCCGTCTCGGACCCGACGCCGCTCGTGTCGTCGCGCTGAAGGCCGTGGTCACCCAGGCCAGCTCCGCCATCCCAGTGGTGCCGCTCTACGGCGTGGTGCTCTTCAAGGTGATGAAGGAGATGGGCCTGCACGAGGGGTGCATCGAACAGGTCGACCGTCTGTTCCGCGAGGCCCTGCCAAAGCATGAGTACGACGAGGCCGGCCGCATCCGCATGGATGACTGGGAGCTGTCGGCGCCCGTCCAGACCGAGGTGGAGCGCCGCTGGCCGCTCCTCGATACGGTCAGCCTCGGTGAACTCGGCGACCTTACCGGTTTCCGCGCCGACTTCCTGAAGATCTTCGGCTTCGGTGTGCCCGGCGTAGATTACGCCGCCGATCTCGACCCGCGAGTGGTCGCGTAAGGGCAGGCCCCACGCTCTGATCGTCATCCCCGGTCGCGCAAGCGTGCCGGGGACGGACCTAGCTGTTCCAGGGGCCGCTTTTCGGGCTCGGATCGGTGGTCGGGACCGCGGCCCCACCGCCGCCCCAGCGGCTGCCGCCGCTCACGATCGGGGCTTCCTGGCGCGGCGGCGCGCCGCGCCCGCCGCCCACCAGCTTCATCAGCGCAGCCACGCGGTTGGCGGTCGCCGGGTGGGTGGAGAACAGGTTGTCCGCGCCGTGGCCCGACAGCGGATTGATGATGAACATCTGGCCTGTGGCCGGGTTGCGCTCGGCGGTCACATTGACGATGCCGTGGGCGTAGGCCTCGATCTTCTGCAGGGCGCTGGCCAGGGCCTGGGGGTCGCCGCTGATCTCGGCGCCGCCCTTGTCGGCCTCGTATTCGCGTCCGCGGCTGATGGCCATCTGCACCAGGCCGGCGGCCATGGGCGCCAGCACCATGAGCGCGATGGTTCCGATGATCCCGCCCGGGCGCTCCCGGTCGTTGCCGCCGAAGAACAGGGCGAAATTGGCCAGTGACGAGATGGCGCCAGCGATGGTCGCCGTGATGGTCATGGTCAGGGTGTCGCGGTTCTTCACGTGCGCCAGTTCGTGGGCCATGACGCCGCGGATCTCGCGCCGATCCAGCATGCGCAGCAGGCCGACCGTGGCGGCCACCGCCGCGTTCTCCGGGTTGCGGCCGGTGGCGAAGGCGTTCGGCTGCTCGGTCTCCATCACATAGACCTTGGGCCGGGGCATGCCGGCCCGGTCCGACAGCTCGAAGACGTCGTTGACGTAGTTGCGCAGCAGCGGATCGGAGGTGCTCGGATCGACCTCCCGCGCGCCGTACATGCGCAGGACGATCTTGTCCGAGTTCCAGTAGCTGAAGAAGTTCATCGCCACGGCCAGGGCCAGGGCGATGGCCATGCCGGCGGCGCCCCCGATCAGGTAGCCGATGCCGACGAAAAGGGCGGTCAGGGCCGCCAGCAGCATGAAGGTGCGAAGATGGTTCTGCATATCGCCGGATATGTGGGGGACCAGGGCCGTGGCGCAAGCGCCTAGCGGCCTTGCCCGTTCCCCGGCAATGCTTTGATGCGTAGCGGGTCTTAGAAGTTGGCGACCCGCAGCGTCGCAGCCGCGGCGATGATGCGATCGGTCTCGGCGCCGGCGCCGGCGGCTTGCCCGCGGAACATCGCCTCCACGTCCCCGGCGCAGGCGGGCCGCGCGAACAGGTAGCCCTGCATCCGGTCGCAGCCGGCCGCGCGCAGGAAGATCGCCTGGGCTTCGTCCTCGACGCCCTCGGCGACGATGCGGATGTCCAGCGCCTTGGCGGCGCTCAGCATCGCGCGCACCAGCTTGGAGACCCGGTTGTCGCGGCCGACCCCGCCGATCAGCGACTGGTCCACCTTCACCGTGTGGATCGGCAGCTGCAGCAGGGCGTGCAGGTTCGAGTACCCGGTGCCGAAGTCGTCCAGGGCGATGCGCACGCCGCGCGCCGCCAGGCGCTCGATATGCCGCCGCGCCAGTTCCAGGTCCTGGACCAGGAAGGTCTCGGTGATCTCGACCACCAGGGCGGTCGCCGGCAGGTCGGTGTCGGCGAGCCGGCTGATCAGCTCGCGCGAGAAGGCGGGGTCCAGCAGTTCCCGCGGCGAGACGTTGCACGAAATGGTGTCGATCAGCCCCTCGGCCACCCAGGGCGCGGCATGGCGGCAGGCCGCCTGGAACACCGTGCTGTCCAGGGCGCCGATCAGGCCCAGTTCCTCGGCCAGCGGAATGAAGACGCCCGGCGCGATCATCCCGCGCTGGGGGTGATTCCAGCGGGCCAGCACTTCGGCGGCGACCATCCGCCCGTCGGCGGCGCTCACCACCGGCTGGAACCAGGGCGTGATCTCGCCGGCCGGGATCGCCCGCCGCAGCTCGCCCTCCAGGCTGTGGCGCGCCTCGTTGGCGTGGCGCAGGTCCTCGTCGAACGCCGACCAGCGCGATCCGCCCGCGGCCTTGGCCCGATAGAGCGCCATGTCGGCGAACTGCTGCAGATGCCCGGGATCCTCGGCGTCGCCCGGGAACACCGCCAGGCCGATGGAGGCGCCAGGGGCGATGACCCGGCCGTAGATCGAGTGGGTCTGGGTCAGCAGCAGGGTCAGTTCCTGGGCGCGCTCGCGGGCAGCTTCGCCGGCGGCGATCACCGCGAATTCGTCGCCGCCGAGCCGGGCGATCAGGTCGCCGGGCTGGGCGCTGAGCTGCAGCCGCCGCCCGATCTCGTGCAGCAGCAGGTCGCCGGCCTGGTGCCCCAGGCTGTCGTTCAGCCCCTTGAAGCGGTCCAGGTCGATGATGAAGAGGGCGACGCTGTCGCCGGCCGCCTCGGCCTTCTCCAGGCGCTCGGACAGGGCCGTGGTGAAGGCGCGCCGGTTCAACAGGCCGGTCAGGCCATCGGTGCGCGCCAGATGCAGGGTGAGGGCCTTCTCGGCCTCCAGTTCCTCGACGCGCGCGGCCAGCGCTTCGGAGACCTGGCGCAGGTCCTCGTTGGCCTGGGACAGCTCCCGCGCCTTGGCGGCCAACAGGGCTTCGGCCTCGCGGCGCGCCTGCCGCTCGGTCTCGACCCGCTGGATGTCCAGGGCGACTTCATGAAGCCCCTTACCCGTCACCGCTGCTGCTCCCCCGCGCCGCGTCAGATAACGTGGTGATACGCGGAAATGGCGGACCGTCCGTTAACAGGCGCGACAAAAGGCTCAGCTTGCGGAAGGGGCCTTTGCAGGCTCTGCCGGCTCCTCGATCTGGCCCTCCCACTTGGCGACTACGGCGGCGGCGACCGAGTTGCCGACCACGTTCGTCGCCGAGCGGCCCATGTCCAGCAGGTGGTCCACGCCCAGGATCAGCAGCAGTCCGGCTTCCGGCAGATCGAAATAGGTGAGGGTGGCCGCGATCACGACCAGCGAGGCCCGCGGCACGCCCGCCATGCCCTTGGAGGTCACCATCAGCAGCAGCAGCATGGTGATCTGCTGGCCGATGCTCAGTTCGATCCCATAGGCCTGGGCGATGAACAGCACCGCGAAGGTGCAGTACATCATCGAGCCGTCGAGGTTGAACGAGTAGCCCAGCGGCAGGACGAAGCTGGAAATGCGTCGCGACAGGCCGAACTTCTGAAGCTCCTCCAGGGTCCGCGGATAGGCCGCTTCCGAAGAGGCCGTGGCGAAGGCGAGCAGGGCCGGGCCGCGGATGGCGCCCAACAGCTCCAGGGCGCGGCGCCCGACGATCAGGATCGCCGCCGCCGCCAGCAGGGCCCACAGCACCCCGAGCGAGGCGTAGAAGCCGAGGACGAACTTCGCATAGTCGATCAGGACCCCCAGCCCCTGGGTGGCGATGGTGGCGGCCAAGGCGGCGAAGATCGCCAGCGGCGCGGTCTTCATCACATAGCCGGTCACCTTCAGCATGATGGTGGCGACCTGGTCGACCAGGGCCAGCACCGCCGGCGCCTTGTCGTCTATGGACGAGACGGCGGTGCCGACGAAGACCGAGAACACCACGATCTGCAGGATCTCGTTGCGGGCCATGGCGTCGACGATCGAGCTCGGCACCAGGTGGGTGACGAACTCCTTGAGCGTCAGCTTCGATGCGTCGACCGCGCCGCCTCCGCCGCTGGCTGCGTCCGCCACCAGGTTCATCCCGGAGCCGGGCTGGATCAGGTGGACCATCAGCAGGCCGATGGTCAACGAGACGATCGAGGCGGTGATGAACCATGCCATGGTCTTCACGCCGACCCGTCCGATCGAGGCCGCGTCCTCCATGTGCGCGATCCCGGCCACCAGGGTGGCGAACACCAGCGGGGCGATGATCATCTTGATCAGCCGCAGGAAGACGTCGGTGACGATGGTCAGGCCCTCGGCGACCTGCTTGGCCTGCTCGGGCTCCACGCCCTGGTTCACGGCCCATCCGACCAACACGCCCAGAACCATGGCGCCCACGATAAAGGCGGTGAAAAGTCTATTCATGGCGCGCAGGTCCCCGACGTCACTTGAGCCCTCATTCTTGGCGGAAGATGGGGCCATTCGTCCATACTGTTACAAAAGCGGGGTATAGACGTCTCGCAACCTGCAGCGAGGCAGGCTATACTGACCCATGTCCAAAGAAGAAAAAGCGTCCGCCATCGTCGAGCGGCTAAATAAAGAATATCAGACGACCGTCGAATCCCTCCGCAGCGCTCTCAAGACCTTCCTGGCCGGCGGCCCTCCGCCTGATCCGGCCCTCCGCGCGCAAGGTATCTTCGCCTATCCGGAACTCCGCCTGAGCTGGCCGCATGGCCTGGATTACCCGCGCCTGGGCCGCGCCTATGCGCGCCTGTCCCAGCCGGGCGACTACGCCGTCACCGTCACGCGTCCCGACCTTTACCGCGAGTATCTCACCGAGCAGATCACCCTGCTGATGGCGGACTTTGATGTCACCATCGAGGTTGGCCGTTCGCGCCAGGAGATGCCGTTCCCCTACGTGCTGGACGGCTCGGTCGACCTGGCCGTCGCCGACATCAGCTCAGGCCAGATCGCCCGCCACTTCCCGACCACCGAACTCGCCCACATCGGCGACGAGATCGCCGACGGATTCTGGAACGCAGGGCTCGAGCCCACCCGTCCCCTGGCCCTGTTCGACGGCCTGCGGACGGACTTCTCCCTGGCCCGCCTCGTCCACTACACGGGCACGCCGGCCGAGGACACCCAACAGTTCATCCTCTTCACCAACTACCATCGCTATGTGGACGAGTTCGTCCGCTGGGGTTGCGCCCAGATCAAGGCCGGCCGCTACGATGCGCTTTCGGCCGCCGGTCGGGTGCTGGTGACGGCCGAGACCGAGAACGGCGAGCAGGCCGTGGCCGACGGACCTTGGCGCCGCCACCAGATGCCCGCCTATCACCTGATGGCGCCGGGCAGGCGGGGGATCACCCTCGTCAACATCGGGGTCGGCCCCTCCAACGCCAAGACCATCACCGACCACCTGGCGGTGCTGCGGCCCCAGGCCTGGATGATGATCGGTCACTGCGGCGGCCTGCGGGGCTCGCAGACCATCGGCGACTATGTCCTGGCCCACGCCTATCTGCGCGACGATCATGTCCTCGACGACGTCCTGCCGCCGGAGATCCCGATCCCGCCCATCGCCGAGATCCAGGTCGCCCTCGGCCGCGCCGCCGAGAACGTCACCGGCGAGAGCGGCGAGATGCTCAAGCGCCGCCTGCGGACCGGCACGGTGGTCACCACCGACGACCGCAACTGGGAGCTCCGCTTCTCCTCCTCGTCGCTGCGGTTCAATCAATCCCGCGCGGTGGCGATCGACATGGAGAGCGCCACCATCGCCGCCCAGGGCTACCGCTTCCGGGTGCCCTACGGGACGCTGCTCTGCGTCTCCGACAAGCCGCTGCACGGCGAGATCAAGCTGCCGGGCCAGGCCAACGCCTTCTATGAGCGGGCCATCGGCCAGCACCTGCAGATCGGCATCGCCGCCATGGATCTCCTGCGTCAGGAAGGCCCGCGTCTGCACTCGCGCAAGCTCCGCAGCTTCGACGAGCCGCCCTTCCGCTGATGAGGCCAGCATGAAGCTTCGATCGATCCTGGCCGCGGCGGTCCTCGCCCTGGCTGCGTCCCCCGCTCTGGCGGGGCCGGTGGGCGAGCTGCATCGCACCGCGCAGCGACCGGACGCCGCCATGCGCGACGCGGGCGGGTCAGCCGATGTTCGCGTCACGGTCTGGTATCCCGCCGGCGAAGGCAGCCGCGAACAGCCGTTGACGATCGGTCCGCCCGGTCGTCCGCTGTTCGAGGTGGCTTCCGCGGCGCCGGACGCTTCGTTCGCAGGCGGACAGGCGCCTGTCCTGCTGCTGTCGCACGGCTTTGGCGGGACCGCCCGGATGATGGGCTGGTTCGGCGTCGCCATGGCCCGCGAGGGTTATGTCGTCGTCGCCGTGGACCATCCGGGCGGTAACGGCGCCGATGCGATGACCGTCCCCGGGGCGCTGATGTTTTGGGAGCGCCCCGGCGATCTGCGCGCCGCGCTGGCGCTGGTCGCAGCCGACCCCATCATCGCGCCCCATATCGACTTGGCGCGGGTCGGCGTCGCCGGCTTCTCCGCCGGCGGCTTCACGGCCCTGGCCTCGGCGGGAGCCAAGGTGGACCTGCCGCGCATGGTCGCTTTCTGCCAAAGCCATCCCGAAGACGGCGTCTGCCGGCCCCAGGTCGAGTTTCCCATCAGCGCCGAGGAGCAGGCCAAAGCGATGGCCAGCCCGGCCTTCGCCGGCGCCGAAGGGCGCGCGGCGCAGGACCACGCGATCCCGCAGGTTCGCGCCGCCTTCGCCATGGCCCCGGCCATCGTCCAGGCCCTCGACCCGGCCAGCCTCTCGGCCATGCGCCTCCCGGTCATGATCGTCGCAGGAAACGCCGACACCGTCGCGCCGCCGGCCACCAACGCCGAGGTCGCCGTCCGCGCGATCCCGGGGGCCGTGCTCGAGCTTCTGCCCAAGGTCGGCCACTACGACTTCCTTTCCGACTGCACTCCGGCCGGGCTGGAAGCT
Organism: Pseudomonadota bacterium; assembly: GCA_023445705.1. Classification (GTDB taxonomy): domain Bacteria; phylum Pseudomonadota; class Alphaproteobacteria; order Caulobacterales; family Caulobacteraceae; genus Phenylobacterium. Next base: position 258 of record JAEXKM010000140.1, on the reverse strand, counting down.
GTTCCGATCTGCAAGGTGGAGGCGCCGAAGGCCGGGACCCACCAGCGCGCCATCGAGGCGGCGAAAGCCTTCTTCGCTCACGCCTTGCAGGGGCCTGCGCAAGCTACGCCTTAGCTTTGCCGCGTTACCTCGTCACGGTGGCGACCCCAGCGAAGAGCCCCATTTTCTGAAGCCTATGAGATCGCCTCGCCGCCCTTTCCATCGCCGCATGATCCAGCTCTTGCCGCTGGTCCTGCTGGCGGGCTGCGCCACGCTCAA
>JAEXKM010000335.1 GCA_023445705.1 Pseudomonadota bacterium | reverse complement strand
GGACCGAGGCGCGGCCGTTTTCCAGCTTGGAGGCGGCCGTCGATGCGTCCAGCGCCGGCCTGACGCCCGAAATCATCGAGGAAATCGCCTATCTTTGCCGTCTCAAGCAGAGCACCGTCGCCAAGATCCTGGCTGATGCGGGGGGTGAGCCGATGGCGATGCTCTGCAAGGCCGTCGGGCTTTCCAAGAAGGCGTTACGCGCTCTCTGGGCCTCGCTAGGCCGACGGGAAGATGACCCAAGTCTCGAGTTCGGATTGATCGCCTATGACGTCGTCGCCGTGGACCGGGCGCAGACCATGCTGCGCTATTGGGATTGATCGCTGACGTCATCGTTGACGCCGGCTCTACTGCGCGTAATTGGCGAAATCGGCGACGACATTAGAGAAGAATACTCAGTTGCTGAAAACATGGCTGGCGGCACGTTTACCAAGGAATTTGGCGGCTGATCACTGGCGTCTGAGCCGCTTTTCGGCGCTGCAATATTCGGGGTGTGTGCAACCCGCGCCAGCACCCCGTATCAAGACTAGGCCAAAGGCATAGTGCTTGAAGAAGAGTCGCTGCTCGATGCTTGTGCTTCAATTGCGATCCAGATATTAACGCAATCACTGATGTCGTGAATCAGTCATCCCCCTGCGTTGGTGCAACCGCACTCATGGAACCGAGAAATATGGACGAGAAATCGGAAGTCATTGAGATGACGGCGGATATTGTTTCCGCGTATGTCGGGAACAATTCGGTCGCGGCGGCCGATCTCCCCAATCTGATCCAGAGCGTCCATCGCGCTTTGGCTGGTATTTCCACCGGTTCGGACGTTCAGGAAGCGGCGCCGAAGGAGCCGGCGGTTCCGGTTCGCCGTTCGATCACTCCAGACTATCTCGTTTGTCTGGAAGACGGCCGCAAGTTCAAGTCGCTGAAGCGTCACCTGCGGACGAAGTACAATATGAGCCCCGAGGAATACCGGGCGAAGTGGGGCCTGCCGAAGGATTATCCGATGGTCGCGCCGAACTACGCCAAGGCGCGTTCGGACCTGGCCAAGCAGATGGGCCTGGGCCAAGGCGGCCGTCAGGCGCCGCGCAAGCGCACCAAGTAAGGTTCTCAGCCCAGGCTGACGAAGACGCCCGCCCTCACCGGCGGGCATTTTTGTTTGTGCGTGGCGTGGATGGAATTCCGCGGCGCTTGGGGTCAAGCTTCGCTCCGGCGTGCGATGGGAGGCGCTGGTGAAGCTCGGACCGCTTCTGGTGATGACGCCCGATCTGGAGACGGCGCTGGACTTTTATGGCGCGGTCCTGGAGCTGCCCTTGCGCACTCGGGCCGGGAACCAGCTCATCTTCGAGATCGGCGCCGGATCTCTGCACGTTTTCCAATGCGATCATGTCGCGCCGCCGCAACGGCATGGGGCGGATGCGGCGTCGGTCATCTCGTTCGAAGTGCAGGATCTGGACGAGACGATGAGCCGGCTGCGGGCGCGCGGCGTGGCGTTTCTTCATGACCAGCCGGCTCGAAACGAGCTTGCGGGAATGATCTACGCGGCCGTTCACGCTCCCGGCGGGAACGTCCACGAACTGGTGCAGCGTTCGGCCTCGGTCGGTTCTTGAGGTGGCCAGGCTGATCGTCCTTGCCGGGCTGCCTGTCCGTGCGGCCCTGGACTGCTGAGCCCGGGACGGCTCGACTGCGGCAAGGCGTCCGGTGCGCCCTATTCGCCACGTTTCGGCCCGAATTCTTGACGGCGGTTAGGATTTCCACTTGCCCGAGAATCACCCTCTGGGCGATAAGTGATTCGTCGTGATTCCAAGGGGTTGTTAAGGAATCTGAATATGGCCGCACAAATGGGGGCATCGGCGGCGGCCGCGCGGGCGCACGAGGAGCTGTACGCCTATTGGGCGCAGCTTCGTCGGAGAGGGCGACTGCCTGGCCGCGAGGACATTCGGCCCGACGATTTCAAGCGTCTGCTGCCGACGATCAGCCTGATCGAGGTGGATCGCGAGCGCATGGACTTCCGTCTCCGGCTGGCGGGGACGGGGCTCTACAACGTCTACGGCCGGGAGATCACTGGCCGCCGGCTGTCCGAGGTCTACAATTCGTCGGCGACCGACTACTGGCGTCAGGAACTGCGCTCGCTGGTCGATAGCCGGCGCCCATCGGTGGGCGTGCACAGCCTTGCTTGGCGCGGCGCGGCCCACATCTCGCTTCTCTGGCTGCGCCTGCCGCTGGCGTCCAACGGCCAGGACGTGGACATGATCCTCGGCTACGACGCCATCGTCGGCGTGCAGGGCGATACGGCGAGCGGGATTCGCGCCGCCTGACTCAGTCTAGACCGAGGCCAGCGCTTCGGCGTCGCGGCGGATGCGGGCGGCCATCGAGGCGAGCCCGTTCGACCGTTGCGCGGAGAGATGGCCGCTGAGGCCCAGCCTGTCGAAAGCCGCCTTTACGTCGAACGCCAGAATGTCCTCGGGGCGCTTGGCGGAGAACAGCCGCAGCAGCACCGCGATCAGGCCGCGGACGATGTGCGCGTCGGAATCGCCGCGGAAGATCACCGAGCCGTCGGCCTGGGGTTCGGTCACCAGCCACACCTGACTGGCGCAGCCGCGCACCTTGTTGGCTTCGTTGCGTTCGGCGTCGGTGAGCGGGGCGAGGTCGCGGCCGAGATCGATCACGTAGCGATAGCGGTCTTCCCAGTCGTCCAGGAAGTCGAACTCCCCGGCGAGCTCTTCCAGTTCTTGATCGATCTTGCTCATGTACGATGGCGACTTAGGCGCCCGCGCGCTCGGACGCAACGGTGACTTTAGGCTGCGGGCAGGCGGACCTTGGCGGTCATGCCCTCTCCCGGCGCCGAGGACAGGCGCAGACGGCCGCCCATGGCAGTGCACAGTAACTCGACGATGGGCAGGCCAAGGCCGGCGCCCTCACTGCGGCGGGTCAGGGCGTTCTCGCCCTGCTCGAACGGGCGCAACAGGCGTGGAAGCTCGGCGGGCTCGACGCCGACGCCTTGGTCGATGATCGAGATTTCGACATTGCGGGCCCGCGCGTCGGCCCTTACGCGCACCACGCCGTTGTCGGGGCTGAAGGTCGCGGCGTTCTGAAGGAGGTTGGCCAGCACGCTGCGCAGCCCGCGGGCGTCGGCCCGTACCGAAGGGAGCTGTCCCTGGCCCTCGACGATCACGGCGACGCCGCGCAGGGCGAACTCGTCCTTGAGGTTGTCGACGACGTCGTCGAGGGCGTGGTCGAGGGACTCCGGCCGCAGGTCGAGATCCATCGTGCCGCCTTCCAGGCGCGCGATCTCGAGAACCTGATTCACCAGCTTGAGCAGGCGCGTCCCGCTGGTGCGGATAATCTCGGCATATTCCTTGTACTGCGGCGCGCCGAGCGGACCGTAGAGCTCGGAGGAGAGGATCTCCGAAAAGCCGAGGATCGAATTGAGCGGGGTGCGCAGTTCGTGGCTGACCATGCGCAGGAACGAACGCCTGGCGTCATCCTGCGCGAGCTGCTGCGGCGAAGGCGCCGCGCCGCCGTCTGGCTCGACCCCGAAAACGGGGGAAGGGGGAGCCGCCTGTGGCATGGAACGCAAAGAGCCTCGCGGTCTGTCTGTCATCGGCAATAGCTTGGCGCCGCTTACGATTTCGTTGCGATGACAAGATGTCGCCATCGAGTAACCCAACTTGGGTCGCCCGGTGCGCGAGCGGCCTCGCGGGGACTCACTTGCATCGCTAGTCTCCGGGCCGAAAAGGTTAATTTCACCAAGGACCGCTCCTCGTTGCTTGAGAACCCGCCCGCCAGAAGCCTTTCGACGGCCAAGCCGTCCGGCCTCGGCCAGGTGCTGGCGGTGGTGGGTCTGGCGGTGGCCGCGTCGCTGCTGGTCGTGATGACCGGCGGGGTGCTCGGGCCGCTGGGCCCCTGGTGCCTGACGCCCTTGGCGCTGGCCGCAGCGATGGGCCGTGGCGAACGCCTGGCCCTCGGCGCGGCCGCATCCCTGGCGGCCGTAGGCGTGGCTGCGCTGGGCGGGCTGACTTTCGATGGCGTGCCGCTGGAGCCGGCGGTGGACGCCGTCTTGTCGGCCTTTGCGCTGGCTTCGGCGATCCTCGCCCTGGCGGCCGGGTTGGTGGTGCTGCAACGGAATCTGGCGCGGGACGATCAACGTCGCCGGTTGGAGCTCGCGCGGGCGAGCTTCGCCCTCGATCAGCAGCCGCACCTGCTGTTGGCGCTCGACGCCGCGGGCCGCATCAGCGCGGCCTGGGGAACCGAGCCGCGGGGCGCGGTCGGTTATCTCGGCGGCCGCCGGCTGGTGGCTGACCTGGTGGCGGAGCCGGACCGGGCGCGTTTGGCCCACGCCATCGCTCAAGCCTTGAAGCAGGGCGCGGCCGAGTTCGGTTTCGCGCCCGCCGTCGAACCCGACGTCTGGCTGGAACTGTCCTTGCGCCAGGTGGCGCCTGGCCGGCTGATGGGATCTCTGCGCGATGCGTCTGCGGCCCGTCGGCGCGAGATCGCGCTGGAGGCGGCCAAGGTGGAAGCCGAGGCCCAGAACACCGGCAAGTCGCGCTTCCTCGCCAATATGAGCCATGAGCTGCGCACGCCGCTCAAC
>JAEXKM010000223.1 GCA_023445705.1 Pseudomonadota bacterium | reverse complement strand
GGCCCAGGGACGTGGCGATGCCGAACAGCGTCCCGCAGATCGCGAAGATGTCCACTGCATCGCCGATTGGACCATCGGCTCGCTTGCCGAGAAGCGGTTGCAGGCCCGAGCGAAGGGTGAGCGGCAGTCCCTTGCGGTGGGCGAAGAAGGCCAGGCTCAGTCCGACGAGTGCGTAGATGGCCCAGGCGTGCACGCCCCAGTGGGTGAAGGTGATGACCATCGCCTCGCGGGCGGCCTCGAAGGTGCCCGGTTCGGCCTCCGGCGGACTGGCGTAGTGCTGAATCGGCTCGGCGACCGCAAAGTACATCAGGCCGATGCCCATGCCCGCGGCGAACAGCATGGCGAGCCAGGACACGTACGGAAAGTCGGGTTCGGAGTCGTCGGGGCCGAGTTTCAGCTTGCCGGTGGGGCCCAGCGCCAGAAAGACGACAAGGGCCAGAAAGCCCGCGACTGCGGCCACATAGAACCAGCCGAAGGTGTCGATCACCCACGATTGCGCGGCGTGGAAAACGTAGTCCGAGGCGCTCGGCGCAAGCGCGGCTGCGGCGAGAAGGAGGCCGATGGCCACGCTCGCGCCCCAGAAGACGCGAGGGTTCATCTTCGTCTTCGGCATCGGCCTAGCCTAGGCGCCGAAGACGAAGATGGCGACTCCGAGCTTTATTCCGCGGCCTTGGCCATGGCGTCCTGGCCGAACACCCGCGAGAAGATCACGTCGACATTCTTGAAGTGGTAGCCAAGGTCGAAGAGCTCGGCGAGTTCGGCGTCCGAAAGCGTCACCTCCGGATCGGCCTTAAGGAAGTCGAGGAAGTTTCCTTCGCCGCGCCAGACCTTCATGGCGTTGCGCTGGACCGCGGCATAGGAGCCCTCGCGCGAGAGTCCCTTCTGGGTGAGGGCCAGCAGCACGCGCTGGGAGTGAACCAGGCCGCCGAGGCGGTCGAGGTTCTTCTGCATGTTTTCCGGATAGACCAGCAGACGGTCGACCACGTTGGCCAGGCGGCGCAGGGCGAAGTCCAGGTGGACGGTGCTGTCGGGAGCGATGCCGCGCTCGACCGAGGAGTGGCTGATGTCGCGCTCGTGCCAGAGGGCGACGTTCTCCATGGCCGGGGTGACCGCCGAGCGGACCAGCCGCGCCAGGCCGGTCAGGTTTTCGGTCAGGATCGGGTTGCGCTTGTGCGGCATGGCCGACGAACCCTTCTGGCCGACATCGAAGAACTCTTCGGCCTCGAGGACTTCGGTGCGCTGCAGATGGCGAATTTCGGTGGCCAGGCGCTCGATGGACGAGGCGACGACGCCGAGCGCCGCGAAGTAGGCGGCGTGGCGATCACGCGGGATGACCTGGGTCGAGGACGGCTCGACCGCCAGGCCCATCTTCTCGGCCACATAGGCTTCGACCTCAGGCGCGACATTGGCGAAGGTGCCGACGGCGCCGGAAATGGCGCAGGTCGAGATCTCGAACTTGGCCATGGCCAGGCGCTCCTTGGCGCGCTGGAACTCGGCGTAGTGGCCGGCGAGCTTCAGGCCGAAGGTGGTGGGCTCGGCGTGGATGCCGTGGCTGCGGCCGACGGTCGGGGTGAGCTTGTGCTCGAACGCCCGCTTCTTCAGGGCCGCGAGGACGAGATCGACGTCCTCCAGCAGCAGGTCGGTGGCGCGGGAAAGCTGGACGGCCAGGGTGGTGTCGTTGACGTCCGAGGAGGTCATGCCCTGGTGCAGGAAGCGCGCCTCGGGACCGACGATCTCGGTGACGTGGGTGAGGAAGGCGATGACGTCGTGCTTCACCTCGCGCTCAATTGCGTCGATGCGCTCCACGTCGAAGATCGCGTCGCGGCCCTTCTCCCAGATGGTCTCGGCGGCCAGCTTCGGGATCACGCCCAGCTCAGCCATCTTGTCGGCGGCGTGAGCCTCGATCTCGAACATGATCTTGAAGCGGGTCTGGGCGTCCCAGATCTGGGCGGCTTCCGGGCGGGTGTAGCGGGGGATCATGGCGAGGCTCCTTAACGGGCGCGTGTTAGCCTCTGAGCCGCCTTATCGCAATCTTGGCCGGTCAGCCGAGCGCCTTCAGATAGGTGGGGACGAGGCTCTCCAGGCCGCTGCTGATGATCTGCACCCCGACGCAGAGCAGCAGGAAGGCGACGAGGCGAGAGAGCACCCGTGCGCCGGAACGGCCCAACAGGGCGAGCACCTTGTAGGACCAGCGATAGGAGACGCCGACGGCCAGGGCGACCAGCATGGCGGCCAGGCTGACCCCGACGAAGAACGAGATAACGCCATTGCCGTCGGCCGGCCGCTGCGAGGCCAGGGCGATGGCGACCGAGATGGCGCCGGGCCCGGTCGTGAAGGGCATGGTGAGCGGGAAGAAGGCTACGTCTTCATGCGACTCCGCCGGCGCGGCGGCGCTGGCCTTGCGGCTTTCATTGACCTCGGGCTGCATGAGCAGGCCCCAGGCGCGGATGGCCACCACCAGGCCGCCGGCGACCCGAAGGGCGCCCAGGCTGACGCCGAAGAAGTTGAGGATGTATCCGCCCAGCAGCAGCGAACCGAGCAGGATGAAGAGCGCGTTGAGCGCGATCCGCCAAGCCAGGACGTGCCGGTCCGACCGGCCCTCGGTGACCTGATGGAAGGTCAGCGACGCCCCGATAGGATTGACGATCGAGAACAGGGCCGGGAACGCCAGAAGAAAGGCGCCGACGACCGAGGTCAGGGGAAGCGGGCTCAGGTCCATGCGAATCGGAGCCTAGATGCAACCGCGGTGGTTCGGCCAGCCTATCGGCCGGCCGCGGTCTCCGCCTCGGTCTGGGCGAGGGCGTCGGCCATATCCTTGGGCAGGGTGATCGCAGCGAGCAGGTAGTGCACGCCGGCCCAGGCGTAGATCAGCAGGTTGTAGATGATGCCTTGCTGCGTGCCCTTGGCGGTCGCGGCCTTGCACGCGGCGTCGATCACCGGCCCGGCCCCTTCGGCGCCGATGCCGCCCGGGCACATCTCGAAGAACGAGCCGAGGTTCTTCGCGGCGAAGATCGACTTCGAAAGCGTGTCGATGGTCCAGCCGCAGAACAGCGGGCCGAAACCCAGAGCGATGAAGTTGAGCACCAGGAACAGCAGGGCCGTGGCGGTGGCGCGCATGCGCAGTGAGACGGCGTTCTGGATCACCCCGAAGGTCGGGCCGAGATAGGTGTAGTGGAAGATCCCGGGGATCAGCAGCAGGCCCGCCGCGACTTTCCAGTCCGCCTGGACGTAGACCAGGATGTAGAGCGGGCAGGCGATCAGCAGGCCGATGGCCGGGACCAGCGCGTACCAGCGGCCGGACTTCTTGGCGGCGAGGTCGGTGAGGAAGCCGCCGAGCAGGGTGCCGGCGCCGGCCGAAACCCCGCCGATCAGGCCGAAGATGATCCCCACCGTGGCCAGGTCCAGGCCGAAAGCGCGGATGAAGTAGGGGGCCGAGTACTGCCCCACGCCATAGCCGGCGAAGGAGGCCAGGGTGATCCCTGCGACCATGTGGAAGAAGCCCCACTTGCCGAAGATGCGCTTGGCGACCTGCCAGATGGACGGCGGCTTGGCGTGGACGGCGGGCGCGGTCTCGTCGCCCTCGAGCACCGGGGCGTCGGCGGCCTGTTGGGCGACCAGGCGGTCGGAATAGCCGCGGGGCGGTTCCTTGACGAAGATCTTGATCAGCAGCGCGACGACGAGGCCCGGCAGGCCCACCAGCATGAAGGCCATGCGCCAGTCGAGGTTCTGCGCGATCCAGCCGCCGGCGATCGCGCCGAACATGCTGCCCAGCGGGATGCCGAAGGAATAGATCGAAAGGGCCGAGGCGCGTTTGCGGGGCTCGAAATAGTCGGAGATCAGGGAGTGGGCGGACGGCGAAAGGCCGGCCTCGCCGACCCCCACGCCGACCCGGAACAGCAGCAGGTGAACGAAGGTGTGGGCCATGCCGCAGAGCGCGGTGAAGCCCGACCAGATCACGATGGCGATGGTGATGATGTTGACCCGGCTGCGCCGCTCGGCGAGCCGGGCGATGGGAATGCCGAGGATCGTGTAAAGCAGAGCGAAGGCGAGGCCACCAAGCAGGCCCAGTTGGGTGTCGGTCAGCTTCAGGTCGACCTTGATGGCCTGGCCGATGGTCGAGATGATCGTGCGGTCGATGAAGTTGAACGTGTAGGCCAGGACCAGAAGCCAAAGCACGGACTGCTTATAGCTTTCGGAGAAGAGCGGCTTGCTGGCGGGCGCAGCGGCGCCGACGTTGGTCGCGGCCATAAAACTGATTCCCCTCCCCGGGTGTTTGCGCGAACCTACGCCCGCGGGCGCCGCAAGGGAAAGGCTGTCGTGGCGGCAGGTGACGCGCCCTTCGATGCGTCGTCCAGGCCGGCGTCGCGGCGTGGAGAAATTGGGAGTGAACGCAATGCAGATCGTCCGTTCGGCGCAGGTCTTGGCGGCCTGCCTGGTGCTCGTCGCCGCCTGCGGCAGGGCCGACCAGAAGACGGCGGAAAAGGCGCCGGCGCCTGCCCCCGAAGCCGCCCCCGCCCCGGCGCCGGCCGCGCCGCCCGCCGACTGGGCCAGCCTGGACGGATTGGTCGGAAAGTATCCGCCCGAAAGCCGGATATTCGAGGAGAGCGCCGTGGCGCCTCAGCTGAAGACCCTGCTTGGGCCGAAGCTCGACGTGCTGAAGACCAACACCCAGACGTCCGGCCCCCTGCAGAAGGAGGGCGGGGTCTATTACCTGACCGGCAACAAGCAGCATGAGGGCGGCTCGAACGAGGCCTACGTGCTGATCGACCCGGCGACGAAGGCGCTCGAGGTGGGCCTGCGCGAAGACGGCAAGCTGACCGTCTACACGACCCCCGGGGCGCAGATCGCCAAGCCGAAGGACGTGCAGACGATGCTGGCCAACGCCGGCTAGAGCCGGACTGGGAACAGGCTCCGCAGGCGCGCGTCGCGGAGCCATAGTCCGCCCCACATGGCCAGGCCCAGATAGACCCCGAAGAGGGTGTGGCTGAAGAGCGGGTTGTCCAGCCGCAGGTGGCTGGCGATAGCGCCGCCCATTACCGCGGTGAACAGCACTGCGCCGAGGCTCGCCGTGCGCGGATTGAGGTAGAGCGCCAGGCAGACCAGCTCGATCACGCCGATGGTGCGGCCCAGATGAGGCGGGTAGCCCAGCGCCGCCGGGGTGTCGCGTACGACCTGAAGGTCCACGAGCTTGATGGCGATATCGAAGGTCATGAACAGGGCGAAGAGGCCGGTGAGCGTCCAGCCGGCCCAGGCCATCGGCCGGGAGCGGGCGGCAGGAATGGGATCGGTGACAACGGTCATGGCTGAGCCCTCCTTGATCAGGCTTGCGGCTGGGGCTCGCCCATCGACCATTGGATGCCGAAGGGGTCGCGAAGAATGCCGTAGCGGTCGCCCCAGAACATCAGCTCGACGGGCATCAGCACCTGGGCGCCGGCGTCGATCGCGCGCTGGAACCAGACGTCGATGTCCTCGACCTGCAGGTGCATGGTGTAGGACGAGGACGGCTGAAACGGCGCGCCGTGCTCGGGCATGTCGGGGAAGACGTCGCAGATCATCAGCGTGCCGCCATTGACCAGCAACGAGCAGTGCATGAGGCGCGCGCCGTCCTGCGCCGGCAGGCGGAAGGTCTCGGTCGCTCCGAAAGCATTCTGGTAGAACTCGGACGCCGCGCTGGCGCCTTCTACGGCCAGATGGGGGATCACGCCCTTCATGGGCATGTCGATCGCCGCCAGTTCGCCGGCCGCGCTTTCCATGGTGGTCATTGGTCGTCCTCCGTGGCGGGCCCTTTCGAGGGCCTTGCGCCCTAAGGACGACAGAGACCGGCCAGGTCCGACATCGGCGGAAAGATTTTTGCTGGGCGGAGGGTTAGCGCCCCAGGACCTTCCGCACCGCGCTGGTCAGGCGGGCCAGCTCTTCGTCGGTCGTGACATAGGCGGGGGTCAGGTAGACGACCTTGCCCATCGGGCGGATCCAGCAGCCCTCCTGCGCGAAGGCCATGCACAGCGGGCCGCTTTCGACCGGATGGTCGAACTCGACGACGCCGATCGCGCCGTAGGTCCGCACGTCCACGACGCCAGGCGCGCCGCGACAGGGCTCGAGGCCCTCGGCCAGGGCGACGTTGATGCGTGCCACGTCGACCTTCCACTGACCGCTCTCGAAGAGGTCCAGGCTGGCGTTCGCCGCGGCGCAGGCCAGGGGATTGGCCATGTAGGTCGGGCCGTGCATCAGGGCTGCGCCGGCGTCGTCGGACCAGAAGGCCTCGAAGACGTGGCTGCGCGCGATGGCCGCCGAAAGCGGCAGGGTGCCGCCGGTCAGCGCCTTGGAGAGCGTGATGATGTCCGGCGTCACGCCGGAGCCCTCGCAGGCGAAGAGGTCGCCGGTCCGGCCGAAGCCGACGAAAATCTCGTCGAAGATCAGCAGGACGCCGTGCTTGTCGGCCAGCCGGCGCAGGCTGCGCAGGACCTCGTCGTCGTGGAAGAGCATGCCGCCCGCGCCCTGGATCCGGGGCTCGACGATGATCGCGGCGACCTCGGAGGACTTCTGCGCCAGCAGGGCGTCGAGGGCGGCCTCGGCCGCGGGATCGACCGGAAGATCGGTGACGATCTGGGCGGGCATGACGCCGGCGAAGAGGCTGTGCATGCCCTCTTCCGGATCGCAGATGGTCATCGTCGCCAGGGTGTCGCCGTGATAGCCGCCCTTGAAGCTCAGGAAGCGGGTGCGGCCGGCGACGCCGCGGTTGATCCAGTACTGTAGCGCCATCTTCATCGCGATCTCGACCGAGACCGAGCCGCTTTCGGCGAAGAAGACATGGTCGAGGTCACCCGGCAGCAGGGCGGCCAGGCGGCTGGCGAGGCGATAGGCCGGCTCATGCGCCAACCCGCCGAACATCACGTGCGGCGCGCGCTCCAACTGCGCCACCAGGGCCGCGCGGATGTGCGGATGGTTGTAGCCGTGGCAGGCGGTCCACCAGGAAGCGATGCCGTCGACCAGCTCGCGCCCGTCTTCCAGGATGATCCGCGCGCCTTCGGTGCGGGCGACAGGGAGCGGGGCGGGGGCGGTCTTCATCTGGCAATAGGGCCGCCAGACGTTGCGGGCGCCTTGGGTGAGCCAGTCGGGTGTCGCGAAAGTCATGACCGGCGGCTTTAACCGAAGCCCGGGCTCGTGCATACCGCACGCCGTGACAGACACCTTGACCGCCTTCGCGCAGGGCAAGCTCGCGACCCTCGAGGCCCAGAGCCTGAAGCGCACGCTAACGCCGACCCACCGGCTGGACGGCCTATGGGTCGAGCGGAACGGGCGGCGGCTGCTTTCCTTCTCGTGCAACGACTATCTGAACCTCTCGCATCACCCGGCGGTGAAGGCCGCGGCGATCGCGGCGGTCGAGGCCCACGGCGCGGGGGCCGGCGCTTCCCGGCTGGTGACCGGCGACCATCCGATCTTCGGCGAGCTGGAAGCGCGGCTGGCGGCCCTGAAGGGCGCGGAGGCGGCGTGCATCTTCGGCTCGGGCTATCTCGCCAACAGCGGGATCATTCCGACCTTCGTCGGCGAGGGCGATACGGTGTTCGTCGACGAGTTGGCTCACGCCTGCATCTGGTCCGGCGCCCAGCTTTCCGGAGCCTGTATCGTCAGGTTTCGTCACAATGACATCCAGGATCTTGCCGAAAGGCTGGCGGGCTCGCGGGGCGACGGACGGGCCCTGATCGCCACCGACGGGGTCTTTTCCATGGACGGCGACGTGGCGCCGCTGGACGAAATCTCCAGGCTGGCCAAGGCGTTCGACGCCTGGCTGCTGGTCGACGACGCCCATGGCCTGGGCGTGCTGGCCGAGGGCCGGGGAACCGCCGCGCTGTTTCCCGAGGCGAGGGTGGACCTGGCCATGGGCACGTTTTCCAAGGCGCTCGGCGGGTATGGCGCCTATGTCTGCGCTAGCCTGCCGGTTATCGACTTCATCAAGACCCGGACGCGGACCGTGGTCTACACGACCGGCCTGCCGCCGGCGAACGCCGCCGCGGCGCTGGCGGCCCTGGACGTGATCG
>JAEXKM010000153.1 GCA_023445705.1 Pseudomonadota bacterium | reverse complement strand
GGTCAGGACTACGACAGCCGGGATGTTCGAACCGATAGTCGCCAGAGACATGGTCCCAATCGCGCAGATAAGCAGGATGTCGAGCGCGATGGCGGCGATGCTGTCCACGTCGCGCCTGTCGATAAATCGGGCGAGTTTGGCCTGGCTGGCCGCGAGTTGGACAACAAAACCGCCGACCATGGCCACAGGAAACAGGGGCAGCTTGTCGAAGACGGTAAGCCCGGCCAGTTGACCGAGCCATCTCAGGCCCCAGAGGATGACGATGGCCACTATGATCGCGAGACTGATCGCCGCAAAGGCAAGGACGGCGCCGTGCGCCCCCTGGGGTTTCGGGTCCTCGTTTGGCGGCGGCGCGATCCGATCCAGATCATAATCTTCGTCACGACGTGGCGGCGTGCCCCGGAGCAGGTCGACCTTCGGACTTCGGACCGCCCAACGCACCAGCGCTGATCCTACGACGATGCCCGTGATCATGCTGATCGTCGCCAGCCCAAGGCCGATATCCACCAGTTCGCCGGCGCCGGCATCGACCAGCAGCGCACCCATGCCGGAGATGGTGCCATGCCCCCCGGCGAACGACATTTCGAGCAGAGAGCCAGTCTCCGGCGGAAGGCCGAAGTGCGGCATGAGGATGAAGATCGTCGCGAGCCCGCCCAGCGCGAATTGCCCGAAGCTCAAGAAGGAACCCATCAGCGCGTGAGGGGCCGCGGCCTGCCAAAGGTCGGTTAGCGGCGGGAGTGACTTGCCGATCATGATGGCGGCGAACACGACGCTGATCATCACCCCGGGGATGCTGCGCCAGATATTGAGAATGCTCTGTGGAAACAGGCCGTGGGACCCGGTTAGCGCCCCCAGCACGTCCGGTCCCAGCAGCAGGACGAGAAAGCCGGCGACCACGCTGGTCGGAATGAAGAAGGCGCCGAGAAACCGGATCCGTCGGCGAAGCGCCCATGCGACGGCGAAGACAACGCCGAGCATCACGAGCGCGAGCCCGGTGAGTTCGGCTGCGGAGAGGTGACTCACCACGCGCCCGGCGATCTGGACCGGCATCATCCATTCCCCGTCGTCCCGCTCTTGGCGGACCTGTCATCATGGTCATGTGATGGCGCCGCTGGCCAAGCCTGAATTGACGGACGGCGCATTGAAGGCCGCGCTCTGGACCCGGGCTTCATCGGAAAGCCGGGTGCGCGCGTGGGCCGCTAACAACCCTGCGACGCAGACATGGCGCTGAGCTCGCGCAGCCGCGTCCGGGCGGCCGAATCCTGCGGCGCCGCCTCTGCCTGACTGGTCGCGGGGTTCGCGAGAGCTTGGGCTGCGGTGACGGACGCCGTGGAAAGGGCTTGTTGCGCGGCCACGGCGCCAAGGCCACCTGCCTGACCGGCCAGCCCCGCTGAGGCTGCGCCGAGCGCTCCGCTCGCAAGGCCGCTGAGCAGCCCCTTGGCGAGGCGCGTCTGGCTGGCGCGGCGTGCTGTGGCGGCGTCTTCCTTTTCCGCCTGGACTGTCAGCTCCGCCGTGAGAGCGGCGATCTGGGGGCAGGTGAGAGCGGAGGTGTCGGTCGGCGTGGCCGCCGCCATCGCTACGACCATCAATGAGAAAAAGGCCATCACCCGTTCTCCTCGATATCGTGGGGACAGACGCCCAGCCAGCGCCCCTGCATGGTGGATGTGGTGCTGGAGGTCTCGCCATTCGGGGTGGTCACTTCGATGGACAGCGTCGTTTTGTAGACGGTGTCGGTGCCGGCGACGGTCAGATGGAGGCGGTTGGTCATGCCGTTTTGGCGGCACTCGGTTGCGACCCGCAGTCCCGCTGGACCGGTCGAGCGCGAAATCTTGCAATCGGGACTGGAGCGTTTGGCGAGGATCTCACGCAACTCGGCGTTGACCTCTTCGCCCACGCATTCCCGCCGGGTTTCCGGCGCTTCGCCGTCGATCACCTGCACCACCTCATACAGCCCCGGGCGCACGCGAGGCACGCCGGCGGCATCGAGCGGCGGGGCGCCGCTTGGCTCGGAGTTCCCCGACGCCTCGGCTGCCTGGCCGACCGAGGCCGCAGGGGCAGATGCGCCGCACGCGGCCATGGTGAGGGTGGTTGTCGTGAGGATCAGGAAAAGGCGCATCGGAGCTCAATCAGGAGGAAGGAGCTTGCGGAGTGGGCGCTGCTGCTGGGGGGAGCAAAGTCTCCGCGATGGGCCGCGCAATTCTTGCGACGAAGCGAGCGTTGGCCGAGCCTGCCAGGAATGCGACGAGGCAAGCCTTCTCTGCGATGAGGGCGAGCCGCAGCGGCTTCAAACAGTATAGGCTCGTCCTGGAAGGAAGCGCCCGATGTCTAAACCGCGTCGCGACACGAACTGGAACGGATGGCCGGCGGCGCTCTGGCTGACGCTGTTGTTCTGGCTGTTCAGCCTCGTGGTCTTCCAGGCCCCGGCGTTGCGGACCGGGCGTCTGACCCTGTGGGAGACCGCCGCGTACTTCGTGATCATCGCCTGCGGCTTCATGTTCTCAGTGGGCCTCTACGCCCTCGCACGAGCCCTGAGCCATGTCAGCGCTCGTATCCGCCTCAGCGTCGTGTTGGCGGCGGCGTTTCTAGCCGCGCTGGTCCACTCCGCCTTGGATCACGTGATCTTCGTGATCAGCGCAGAACTGTTCCAAGCGCCAAATCAGCTGCGCGCCCTGATCGACGGTTTCGTCTTCAACATCCTGATCTACCTTTGGATGTTCGGCCTCTACGTCGCGGCGGTCGAACTGGTGAT
Source organism: Pseudomonadota bacterium (assembly GCA_023445705.1). GTDB lineage: Bacteria > Pseudomonadota > Alphaproteobacteria > Caulobacterales > Caulobacteraceae > Phenylobacterium. The sequence continues at coordinate 6,082 of JAEXKM010000153.1, read as the reverse complement.
GACCAATGCGCGTATGCGCGATCAGGAACGGCGGCTTGCGGCGGCGCAGGCTGCGGCCCAGGCCGCCCAACTCACGGCCCTGCGTTTCCAGATCAATCCCCACTTTCTCTTCAATGCGCTGAACGCGGTCACCGCCCTGATCGGCGCGGATCGGAAGGTGGAGGCCGAAGCGGTCGTCATCCGCCTTTCGGAGTTCTTCCGCGCGTCCTTGACCCTCGCCCCGGGCGATCTGGTTCCGCTGGAGGAAGAGCTCGACATCACCGGCTCCTATCTGGACATCGAGGCGGCCCGGTTCGGTGATCGACTGGTGGTCGATATCGAGTTTCCCGAGCACCTCCGTGGCGCGATGGTGCCCCACTTCATCCTGCAGCCACTGGCCGAGAATGCGATCAAACATGGCGTCGCGCGAGCCAAGCACCCGGTGACCGTGAGCATTCGCGCGAGTTCGGCCGCGGGACGCCTAATGTTGGCGGTTGTGGACGACGCCGGAGTTGGCCCCGCCTATGCCGCAGCGAACGGGGCGGGCGTCGGCCTCGCCAATGTCAGGGCGCGTCTGGAGGCGTTGTTCGGTGATCGGGCATCGTTCCGGACGTCCACGCCCGATGGCTGCTTCGCCGCCGAGCTGCTCATGCCGCTCCAGATCGAGCAGCGGAAAGAGGAGGCGAGTCTCGCATGCGTATCCTGATTGTCGACGACGAGCCGCTCGCCTTGGAGAGGCTGCGCGCCTGCCTGGCCCTCACCTCCGGAGTGGAGCTCGTCGGCTCGGCCGCCGATGGGGACGAAGCCGAGCTGCGCATAGCTGAGCTGAAGCCGGACTTGGTGCTGCTCGACATTCACATGCCCGGGCGTAGCGGCATTGCGCTCACTCGCGCGCTCGCCAGGACCCCGAGCCGTCCGGAGATCGTGTTCGTGACAGCGTTCGCCGACTTCGCCTTGGAAGCGTTCGACCTGGAAGCGGCTGACTACATCCTCAAACCCGTTCGTTTCGACCGGGTGCAGGAAGCGATCCGACGTGCGAGACGCCGGCTCCGGGAGGGGCGAGACACCGAGGAGGGCATTGAGCTCTCGCGACCGGCCTCGCAGGAAGGCGGGCCTGCCTACGAAGACGCGTTCTGGATCAAGCAACGCGATGGGCTTGTTCGAGTCGACATCGACCAGATACGGCGGATCGAGGCGGCCCGCGACTATGCGCTGCTGCATACAGCCAGCCGGACCCACATCATGCGAACCACGATGGCCGAGCTGGAGCGTCGTTTGAACCCCGCTCGGCTGGTTCGCGTCCACCGGTCTGCGTTCGTTCGCATCGATCTTATCCGTCGCGTCGAGCGCAACGGGCGCAATCTGATGCGCCTGCATACTGAGGACGGCGCGATGGTCGATGTCGGCGCCAGCTACGCCGCTCGAGTGGTCTCCGCGCTGGGCCTGGATCAGTCGCTGAACGCTCTAAGCGGGCAAAGCTGAGGTGATCCAGCCCGCAGCCTCGTCGAGCAGCTCATCCATGACTTCGGCATCCTTGCGACCGCTACGGGCAGGGACGTGGAATGAATGGTCGGCGCCATCGGCCAGGATGAGCCTCGCGCGTTCACCGAGGCCTGAAACGACCGGGCGAAGCAGGCCGAGCTGGGCCAGGGTGTCCGCAGTTCCCTGCAGAAAGAGCATAGGGATGGTCACCCTGGCGAGGTGGTCGGCGCGCTCGACGCTCGGCTTACCTGCTGGGTGCAGCGGAAAGGCGAAGAATACGAGGCCGCGCACGCCCTCAAGCGGCGTAAGCGCCTGCGCCTGAGACGTCATGCGGGCGCCAAACGAGCGGCCTCCCGCAAAGAGAGGTAAGCCGCCCGCTCGCCGTGCGGCCTCGGCGGCCGCGGCGTGGATGGTCGCATGGGCGACAGGCGGAGCGTCTGGCCGCTTGCCCCCTTTCTCCATGTACGGGAACTGGAAACGAAGGGTCGCAATCCCGCGCGCCTCAAGGCCGTCGGCGATGGCTGTCATGTGGCGATGTGTCATGCCCGCGCCAGCGCCGTGCGCCAGGCTCAGGACGGCCCTCGGGGCGGGCGGCGCCTGCCAGAGGGCGGAAACGGTTTCGCCGTTTGGAAGATCAAGGCTCAGGGGTTCGCCGGACATGGTGCGATGATACGCGATCGTCGGGTCTCTGACTGCAGGCGCTGATCACTAGGCAGGGGAGGGACTGGCGTTCTCCTTCCCAAGACGGTAGCAGCGCGCCCATGATCCGCCTTGAAAACATCTCCAAGCAGAACGGCCACCAAATCCTGTTCATCGAAGCCTCGATGGGCATTCAGAAAGGCGAAAAGGTCGGGCTGGTGGGGCCGAACGGCGCCGGCAAGACGACCCTGTTCCGTATGGTCACCGGTCAGGAGCAACCGGACGACGGACTGGTCGCGATCGATGCCGGCATGACAATCGGCTATTTCAGCCAGGATGTCGGCGAAATGTCGGGCCAGAGTGCGGTCGCCGCAGTGATGGATGGCGTCGGCCCCGTCAGCGCGCTCGCCAGCGAAATGGCCAAGCTTGAAGCGGCGATGGTCGATCCTGACCAGGCCGACGAACTGGACGCCATCATCGAACGCTACGGCGAGGCGCAGGCCCGCTTCGAGGAACTGGACGGCTATGCGCTCGAAGCGCGGGCGCGCGAGGTGCTTGCCGGTCTGAGCTTTAGCCAGGAACGCATGGACGACGATGTCGGTCTGCTTTCCGGCGGCTGGAAGATGCGCGTCGCGCTGGCCCGTATCCTACTGATGCGGCCCGACGGCATGCTGCTCGACGAACCCAGCAATCACCTCGACCTCGAAAGCCTGATCTGGCTCGAGGAATTCCTCAAGGGCTATGACGGCGCGCTGTTGATGACCTCGCACGACCGCGCGTTCATGAACCGCATTATCGGCAAGGTCGTCGAGATCGACGGCGGCTCGCTCATCACCTACTCGGGCGACCTGGACTTCTATGAGCAGCAGCGGGCGCTGGGCGAGCAGCAACGTCAGGCGCAATACGAACGCCAGCAGGCGATGCTGGCCAAGGAAATCAAGTTCATCGAGAAGTTCAAGGCGCGCGCCTCGCACGCCGCCCAGGTGCAGAGCCGGGTCAAGAAGCTCGACAAGATCGAGCGCGTCGAAGCGCCGCGCCGTCGCCAGTCCATCCAGTTCGAGTTCAGGAGCCCGCCGCGATCGGGCGACGATGTGATCAGCCTGCGCAACATCCATAAGAGCTACGGCGCTCAGCCGATCTATGAAGGCCTCGACTTCCTGGTCCGGCGGAAAGAACGCTGGTGCGTTCTCGGCGCGAACGGCGCGGGTAAGTCCACGCTATTGAAGCTGGTGGCCGGGGCGACCGCGCCGGACCAGGGGGCCGTCAGCATCGGGGCCAGCGTCAAGATGGGCTACTTCGCCCAGCACTCCATGGACCTGCTGGACGGCGAAGAAACGATCTTCGAGTCACTGGACCGTTCGTTCCCGCAGGCGGGGCAGGGCGCGCTGCGCACCCTGGCGGGATGTTTCGGCTTCTCCGGCGATGATGTCGAGAAGCCCTGTCGTGTGCTGTCGGGCGGCGAGAAGGCGCGTCTGGTGATGGCCAAGATGCTGTTCGATCCGCCGAACCTGCTGGTCCTCGACGAACCGACCAACCACCTCGACATGGCGACGAAGGAGATGCTGGTGGCGTCGCTGGCGGACTTTGAGGGCTCCATGCTCTTCGTCTCGCACGACCGTCACTTCCTGGCGGCCCTGTCGAACCGCGTGCTGGAACTGACGCCGGATGGCGTTCATCAGTACGGCGGCGGCTATACCGAATACGTCAGCCGCACAGGGCAGGAAGCGCCGGGCCTACACCCGGGAGGGTAGCTCCGGACTGCTCGCCACGATCGCGATCGCCCACTGCACATCAGCCTTCGGCGTCGCCAATCGCTCGGTAGAGGTCAACGCGGTTGACCGCCGCTGCGAGTTGGCTGGCGACGTTGGCGCTTTGCGCTGTGAAGAGGGAGCGCTGGGCCACCAGGCTGGCAAGGAACGTGTCGACCCCGCCGCGGTAGCGGGCCTCGGTTAGCGTCATCGTGTCCTGCGCGGCCTCCAGCTGCTTGCGCGTCGCGGCGAGTTCTTCAGCCAGCGTCCCCTGTCTGGCCAGGGCGTCAGCGGTTTCGCGGAAACCGGACTGGATGGCCTTTTCGTACTCCGCCAGAGCGGCGTCGCGCTGGGCCTTGGACGCCTCGACCCCAGCGAGTCCAGCACCGGCGCGGAAGATCGGCAGGCTCACGGCCGGCGTGAACGAGCGGGTGTAGGTCCCGTTGTCGAACAGGGACGAGAGCGCCGGGCTGGCGTAGCCGAGCGCGCCGGTGAGCGAGATGGTCGGGAACAGCGCCGCCCGGGCCGCGCCGATCTCGGCGTTGGCCGCGCGCAACCCGTACTCGGCCTGGACTACGTCGGGCCGTCGCAACAGCACGGCGGAGGGCAGACCGACCGGCAGGGTTTTCAGGCCCTGGCTCGCATCCTGGATCGAGGTCGGCATCAGGTTCGAGTCGACGGGCGATCCGAGCAGCAACTGCAAGGCGTTGATATCCTGCGCAAGCGCCGTGCGGAGGGAGGCGACGTCGGCCTGGGCCGCGGCGAGCACCGTCTCGGCCTGCCGCAGGTCCGTTCGCGGGGCGATGCCGCCCTGCAGCCTGGCCCGGGTCAGTTTGACGCTGTTCTCGGCGTTGACCGCGGTGTCCTGTGCGATCTGCAGCAAGGTGGCGTCGGCCGCGTAGGTCAGCCAGACCTCAGCGACGTCGCCGAGCAGCGTCAGGCGGGTGGCGCGGGCGGCCGCCTCGGTCGCGAAGTAGCGGTTTAGCGCTGCGTCGCTGAGCGAGCGCACGCGGCCGAACAGGTCGAGCTCGAAGGCGGTGACGCCGATCTGCGCGGTGTAGGATTCGATGTTGGGGGCCGAGCCGCCGCCCGTTCGCGTGTACCGGCCATCAACGTCGACCTGGGGGAGGCGCTCGGCCCGCTGAATGCGGTATTGGGCCCGGGCCGCCAGGATGTTGGCGCTGGCCGCCCGCAGATCGCGGTTGTTGGCGAGAGCCTGAGCCATCAGCGTCTGCAGGCGCGGGTCGGTGAACACGTCCCGATAGCCGATCTTGGGCAGGTCGGCTTCGCTCTGCGTCAGATAGGGATCGCCCGCGGGCCATGATGCAGGTGTGGGCAGCTGCGGCTGGACATAGCGCGGCGCCAGCGAGCAGCCCGAGAGCCCTAGGGCGGTCAGCAGGACGAGGGCGCGTCTCATGCCGGCTCCAGTGTCGTGGAGTCGCCAGACCCCTTGCGCATCGCCCGGAAGCCGCGCCGGACCATGACGAAGAACAGCGGAATGTAGAAGATCGCCAGGATGGTGGCGGTCAGCATGCCGCCGATCACCGCTGTGCCGATGGCGATGCGGCTGTTGGCGCCGGCGCCGGTCGAGATGGCGAGCGGCAGCACCCCGAAGATGAAAGCCAAGCTGGTCATCAGGATCGGGCGCAGCCGGATGCGGGCGGCCTGGATCACCGCCTCTACGGCCGATGCTCCGCGCTCCTCCGCCTGCTCAGCGAACTCGACGATGAGGATGGCGTTCTTGGCGGCCAGGCCCATGGTCGTGAGCAGGCCGATCTGCAGATAGACGTCGTTGATCAGGCCTCGAAGGGTGACCGCCATCACCGCGCCGACGAGGCCGAGCGGCACCACCAGTAGGACCGCCAACGGGATGGACCAGCTCTCATAGAGAGCGGCCAGGCACAGGAACACCACGAGCAGTGAGAGTCCGTAGAGGATCGGCGCCTGGCCCGAGGAGAGCCGCTCCTGGAAGGAGAGGCCCGACCAGGCGATGCTGGTGCCGGGGATGTCCGCGGCCAACTTCTCGATCGCGGCCATGGCTTGGCCGGAGCTACCGCCAGGCGCGGCCGAGCCCTGGAATTCAAAGGACGGAATGCCATTGAACCGGGAGAGAGTCGTCGGAGCCTGCGACCACGAGATGCTGGCGAAGGACGAGAACGGCGCCATCTGCCCGTTGGCGCCGCGCACGTACCACTCCTCGAGATTGGAGGGATCGGCGCGATAGGGAGCGTCGC
>JAEXKM010000148.1 GCA_023445705.1 Pseudomonadota bacterium | reverse complement strand
CGGCGAGTGGGTGGAGCCCAAGGAAGTCGAGATCCTGGCCGAGAGCGGCAAGCGCCTGGCCCGCAGCCTGGAGACCGGCGAGGCCCTGGTGATCGGCGACGTCGAGAAGATGTCGAAGTCCAAGCGCAACACCGTCGCCCCTGAAGAGATCTTCGACGTCTACGGCGTCGACGCCGCGCGCCTGTTCGTGCTGTCCGACAGCCCCCCGGAACGCGACACCCAGTGGTCGGCCGCCGGCGTCGAAGGCGCCTGGCGCTTCGTCAACCGGGTCTGGAACGAGTTCGACAGCCAGCCGGAAGGCCCCGCCCCCGCCCTGACGGCGGACGCCAAGGCCGACGAATTGCGTGCGGTCACCCACCGAACCATCAAGGCCGTCACCGAGACGATCGAAACCTTCCGCTTCAACTCCGGCATCGCCCGGATGTACGAATTCCTGAATAAATTGAAGGAATTCCCCGCAGAAGGAGCGACTCCTGCTGTGCTGGCCGCACGGCACGAGGCGCTCTCGGTGTTCGCCCGCCTGATCTCGCCCTTCACCCCGCACCTGGCTGAAGAGGCCTGGGCTCGGATCGGCGGCGAGGGCATGGTCGTTTCCGCGCCCTGGCCGGAGTTCGACGCCGCCCTGACCCAGGACGCGGTCCGCATCCTGCCCGTCCAGGTAAACGGCAAGCGCCGCGGCGAGATTTCGGTGGCCGCCGGGCTCGAACCGGCAGAGGTCGAGAAGATCGTGCTTGACGATCCCGAGATCACGCGGCGCCTTGAGGGCCTGGCGATCAAGAAGGTGATCGTCGTCAAGGACCGCATCGTCAACATCGTCGCCGGGTGAGCTGACATGAACCGCACCGTCGTCTCCGCCGCCCTGCTGGCCGCCGCCCTGGGGCTCGCCGGTTGCGGTTTCACCCCGCTCTATGGCGCGCCGGGCGTCACGGCCCAGCTCGCTTCGGTGCAGGTCACGACGCCGCCGGGCCGCACCGGGCAGCTGCTGCGCGAGCACCTGGACGACGCGCTGGCCCGCGACAAGGGCGCGAGCCCGCAGTACCGGATGGACCTGGCGCTGTCGGAAACGCGCTATCCGCGCGGCGTGCGGGTCGACAACGTCGCCACCCGCTACGAATACGTGCTGACCGCCAACTACACGCTGGTTTCGTCCAGCACTGGCGCTCCGGTGAAGCGCGGCATGGCGCGCGCACAGGTCACCTATGACAGCGCGGACCAGCCCTACGCCTCCATCACCGCCCAGCAGGACGCACAGGACCGCGCCGCCATGGAATGCGCGCGTAAGATCCAGCTCGAGGTGGCGACCTGGATGGCGAACCGCGCCAAGTCCTAAGGTGTCGCGGCCGTGATCCTTTCCAAGCGGCCCGACATCGAGCGCTTTCTGGCCAAACCCGAGCCGCCGATCCGTGCAGCGTTGATCTATGGCCGCGACACTGGCGTCGTTCGCGACCGCGGCGCCCAGCTCGCGGTGAAGATCACTCCCAATCTGGACGACCCTTTCGACGTCGCCCTGCTGACCGACGGCGATCTCGATTCCGACGGCGGCCGGCTGGAGGGTGAATTGGCGGCGCAGTCGCTGATGGGCGGCCGCCGGCTGGTGCGCCTGCGCTTTGCGACGGAAAAGGCCAATCTCGACAAGCAGGTGGCCGAGGCCCTGGCCAACCATGCCGCCGGCAAGCTGAACCCGGACGCCTTCTTCCTGATCGAGGCCGGGAACCTTGGACGCGAGTCCACCTTGCGCAAGACCGCCGAGAAAGCCGCCGAAGCCGTCGCCATCCCCTGCTACGAGGATGAGCCGGGCGACGTGGCCCGGCTGGTGCGTGAGCTCCTGGCCAAGGACAGCGTCGGCCTGGATGCGCAAGCCCTGCAGCTCTTCGTCGGACGCCTGCCCAAGGAGCGTGGCGTCGCCCGGCAGGAGATCGAGCGCCTCGCCCTCTATCTGGAGCCAGGCAGCGGCCGCACTGCCGCGGCCCGCGATCTCGACGACTTCCTGGGCGTGGAGCCCGAGGCCTCGCTATCCGACGCCGCCGCCGACGCCTTCGGCGGCCGCCTCGCCGATGCACAGGCTGGCCTGCGACGCGCGGCAGCCGAGGGTGAGGCCGGCGCGGCCGCCGTCAGGGCGATCAGCATGTACCTCGGCCGTCTGCGCCGCACCCTGACCCTCGCCAAGTCCGGCGCCGGCCTGCAGGAAGCCGCCAAGGCGTCAGGTGTGTTCTGGAAGCAGGAGCGCGAATTCCTCCGCCAGGCGCGGAGCTGGTCGCTGGAAGAACTCGACCGCATTCAGCCGGAGGTGCTCGCCGCCGACAAGGCGTGCAAGACGGCCGGCTCTCCCGACAGCCTGATCGCAGAGCGCCTGGCCCTCACCATCGCCGGCCGGGCCCGTCGCCTGGGCCTCTGAACCGCCGTTTCAAAATCGCCTCTCTCGCGCACAGAGCGCCGACCTCGCGGGCCCGTGGACGATCGGTTCCTCAGAAACGGAATTCCGATTTCGCGGCCTTATAAATCAATGACTTAGGAGCACGCAGATTTTGGGCGGATCAACCACGCGCTAGACCCGCGTCAGCTTGCGGCAGAGCTCGTCCAGTTGCTCGAGGGTGGCGTAGCGGATGCGAAGTTCGCCGACGCCGCCCTTGTCGAGCACTTCCACATCGAGGCCGAGCGCTTCAGAGAGATCGACCTCCAGCGCTTGAGTATCGGTGTCCTTGGCAGGCTTGCGGCCGCTGGTCTTGGGACGGCTGGCCGCTGCGCCGCCGCCCCGCGCCAGGCTCTCAGCCTCGCGAACCGAAAGACCCTTTGCGATGATCTGCTCGGCCAGCGCCGTAGGATCGTCGGCCGTCAGTATGGCCCGGGCATGACCGGCGGTAAGCTTACCCTCCAGCACATAGGCGCGAACCTGCTCGGGCAGGTTCATCAGCCTCAGAGTGTTGGCCACGTGGCTGCGGCTCTTGCCGATGCTCTCGGCCACCTCTTCCTGGGTGCGCTTGAACTTTTCGATGAGCTGCTGGTAGGCCGCCGCCTCTTCGATAGCGTTCAGGTTCGAACGCTGGACGTTCTCGATCACCCCGATCTCGAGCACCTGGACGTCGTCCAGTTCGCGCACCAGCACCGGCATGACGCGGAGCCCGGCCTTCTGGCTGGCCCGCCAGCGGCGTTCGCCGGCCACGATCTCCCACTCGCCGGGCAGGCCAGGCGCGGGACGAACCAGGATCGGCTGCAGCACGCCCTTCTCGCGGATCGAGGCGGCCAGCTCATCGACCTCGGCCTCGGAAAAGGTCCAACGGGGCTGATCGGCGTTGCGATGGATCAGCTCGATAGGAACCTCACGGACCCCGGCGATCTCCTCGACCGGCGCCCCGGCCACGACCTTGGCCTCGTCCACATCGCCCAGCAGGGCCGACAGCCCGCGGCCCAATCCACGCTTTTCGACCATAACGCCCCCTTACGCCGCCGCCTTGGCCCGACGATCGCGCTCGCGCATCACCACTTCGCGCGCCAGCTTCAGATACGCCTGCGAGCCCGTGCACTTCAGATCGTAGACCAGCACCGGCTTGCCGTAGCTGGGCGCTTCGGAGACCCGGACGTTCCGCGGTATGACCGTGTTGTACACGGTATCGCCGAAGTGGCCGCGGACGTCGCGCGCCACCTGTTCCGACAGGCTGTTACGGCGATCGTACATGGTCAGCACCACGCCCTGGATCTCCAGGCCGGGATTGAGGCTGCCGCGCACCAGGTCGACGGTGCGCATGAGCTGGGTCAGGCCTTCGAGCGCAAAGAACTCGCATTGCAGCGGCACCAGCACGGCGTCCGCCGCGGCCATCGCGTTCACGGTGAGCAGGTTCAGCGACGGCGGGCAGTCGATCAGGACATAGGTATAGTCGCCGGACTGGCGGATCGGCTCTAGCGCATCGCGCAGCTTGAATGAGCGGCGAGCCTGCTGGCCTAGCTCCAGTTCCACCCCCGAGAGATCCGGATCGGCGGCGATCAGGTCCAGGCCCGGCAGGGCCGTCGACACCACGGCGGACGCAACCGGCTGCTCGCCCATCAGCACGTCGTAGAGCGTGACCTTGCGCTGGGCGCGGCCCACGCCAAGGCCGGTTGAGGCGTTGCCCTGGGGATCGGAGTCGATCAGCAGCACCTTCTCACCCACCGCCGCCAGGGCGGTGCCGAGATTGATCGCCGTCGTGGTCTTGCCGACGCCGCCCTTCTGGTTGGCGACGACGAGGACCCGCAACTGCTTAGCTTTTCCGGCCACGGCCGAGCCTCCTCACACGCACGATCTGGCCTCTTGCATCGCTACGGCTGGGCGACACGTCTGCCTCGAAGTCCCAGGTCTTGGCGGCTTCTTCCAGCTCGGACGCCACATCCTGCCCCTTGAGGAACAGAGCCACGGCCCCCCGCTTCAAGTAGGGCTGAGCGTAACCCAGCAGGCGGGACATCGGGGCGCAAGCCCGGGCGGTGACGATATCCACAGTCAGCGCCAAGTCTTCCGCACGAGAATTGTGAACCGTCGCCGGCAGCCCCAGTCCGTTCACCACCTCCGACAGGAAGCGGCAGCGCTTGGCCAGGCTGTCGACCAGATGCACGTGAAAGTCCGGACGTCCCTTGCCCAGGATCGCCAAAACGACGCCGGGCAAGCCGGCGCCGGTGCCGAGATCGGCCCAGGTCTTGGCCTCCGGCGCGAGCGGCAAGATTTGCGCGGAGTCCCAGGCATGGCGGGACCAGAAAACCTCAAGGGTCGCCGGACCCACGAGGTTCATCTTCTCATTCCACTCGGCCAAGTATGACCGGTAGCGCTCCAGATCGGCGATCGCCTGGTCGTCACAGCCGGTGGCGGCGGCGAAGGCGGCCGCATCGTTGACGTCTAGAACCACGGGATCAGGCTGCGCGACGGCGGACATGGGCGAGCAAGGCGGTCAGGGCTCCGGGCGTGACGCCCTCGATGCGGGCCGCTTGGCCCAAGGTCAGGGGCTTCACGGCGCTCAGCTTCTCCCGCACTTCGTTGGAGAGGCCGCCGACGCCGGCATAGTCGAGGTCGGTGGGCAGGCGCAGGTTTTCATCGCGGCGGAAGGCGGCCGCGTCGGCGGCCTGACGATCGAGATAGCCGGCATAGGCGGCGTCGATTTCCAGCTGCTCGCGCGCAGCGGCCGACCAGCCCGTCGCTTCCGGGAAGATCCTGGCGAGGTCGTCGAAGCCGATCGTCGGGTAGGCCAGAAGCTGCACGAAGTCACGGACTACGCCGTCCGCCTTCACCGGAAGCCCCGCCTTCTGGGCCGCGGCCGGAGTGAGGGTCAGCTCCCCTGCCCGCTTGCGGGCCCGAGCCAGCTCACCGGCCTTGGCGCGATAGGCTGTTTCACGTGAAACACCGACGACGCCCAGCGCAATCCCGCGATCAGTCAGGCGCTGGTCAGCGTTGTCGGCGCGCAGGGTCAGCCGGAACTCGGAGCGACTAGTGAACATCCGATAGGGCTCGGTGACGCCGCGCGTCGTGAGGTCGTCCACCAGTACGCCAAGATAAGCTTCGTCACGGCCAAAAGCCGCGCCGTCCAGGCCCGAAGCGGCGCGCGCGGCGTTGAGCCCGGCCACCAGGCCCTGAGCCCCGGCCTCTTCATAGCCTGTCGTGCCGTTGATCTGGCCCGCGAGATAAAGGCCGGGCAGCCGCTTCACTTCCAGGGTCGGATAAAGTTCACGTGGATCGACATAGTCGTATTCGATCGCGTAGCCGTAGCGCTTCACCCTGACCTTCTCCAGGCCGGGGATCGTGCGCAGGAACAGGTCCTGCGTTTCTTCCGAAACCGAGGTCGAGATGCCATTGGGGTAGACGGTGTCGTCGTCCAGGCCTTCCGGCTCCAGGAAGATCTGGTGGCTTTCCTTATCGGAGAAGCGAACGACCTTGTCCTCGATCGAAGGGCAATAACGCGGCCCGCGTCCGCTGATTCGGCCGCCATAGACCGCAGACTCTGTCAGGCGATCGGCGATGATCTTGTGGGTATCAGCGTTCGTATAGGTCACGCCGCAGGCGATCTGCGGCGTCGTGATCTTGTCGGTGAGGAATGAGAAGGGCACAGGATCTTCATCGGCCTGCTGCATCTCCAGGCCGTCCCAGGCGATGGTCGAGCCGTCGAGGCGCGCCGGGGTGCCGGTCTTCAGACGCCCCATGTTCAGCCCCAGCGAATAGAGCCGGTCCGACAGCCCGATCGACGGGGCGTCGTCCACGCGGCCGGCCGGAACACGTGTATCGCCCAGATGGATCAGGCCCTTCAGGAAAGTGCCGGTCGTCAACACCACGCGACCGGCGACGTATTCGTTTCCCGTGGCGCCGATCACCCCCTGAACCACGCCGTCGCGGACGATGAGGTCCTCGACCGCCTCGGCGATCACGGTCAGGTTCGGGGTGGCGGCAAGCTCGGCCTGCATCGCCTCGCGGTAAAGCTTGCGATCGATCTGGCTGCGGGGACCACGCACGGCGGCTCCCTTGGACCGGTTCAGCATCCGGAACTGGATCCCGGCCTTGTCGGCCAGGCGGCCCATCAGGCCGTCCAGGGCGTCGATCTCCCGAACCAGGTGACCCTTCCCCAGACCGCCGATGGCCGGGTTGCAGCTCATCTCACCGATCGTCTCGAGCTTGTGGGTCAACAGCAGGGTCTTGGCGCCAAAGCGCGCGGAGGCCGCCGCAGCTTCACAGCCTGCGTGCCCTCCCCCAATGATGATGACGTCCCAGGCGCTCAAGCTTGATCACTCCACGCAAGACGCCCCCGGAAGGCCGGGGGCGCGGTCGAGGCTCTATATAGCGAAGAGCGGCGGATTTTTCACCGGTCGAATCCGGCGGCGTGTTTCACGTGAAACAGGGCCAGCGGTCCGCGCGCCGTTTCACGTGAAACAAGACCCGCAGCAACTTACTTCCCTATGCAGAAGCTGGAGAACACCCGATCCAGCACGTCCTCCGGATCAATACGCCCCGTGATCCGATCAAGGGCTCGTCCGGCGAGACGGACGTCCTCCGCGGCCAACTCCAACTCGTCCTCAAGGACCCGCGCACGATTGAGGCGCTCCAACGCTTCCGACAAGAGCTCGCGGTGCCGCAAACGAGTCGCGGTCGGGAGTTCCGCGCCAGCAAGCGCGTCGACCACCCGCCGCTCGAGCGCCTTCTCCAGGGCCGCCACGTCATCGGGCTTCCGGGCGCTGAGCCGCAAAACCTCGGCGCCCAACGCCCGCGCCTCGACCAGGGCGTGACCAGTCTCGGCCCCCGGCTCAAGGTCGGCCTTGTTGATCAGGCAAAGGTCGTGGGGATGCAGCGCCGGGACCGTCGGGGACGCGTCGCTGGCGCCGTCGACCACCCAGATCCGAAGATCGGCTTCGCCGGCCCAAGCCCGCGCACGACGCACGCCCTCGGCCTCGATCTCATCATGGGTCTCTCGCAATCCGGCGGTGTCGGCCAGAAGCGCCTTGTAGCCGGCGAACCGCATCGGAACCTCAATCACGTCACGCGTGGTGCCAGGCGTCGAGGTGACGATCGCCGCCTCCCGGCGGGCCAAGGCGTTGAGCAAGGTGCTCTTCCCCGCATTGGGCGCGCCAACCAACGCGATCCGGAAACCCTCCCGAACCCGCTCACCACGATGAACGTCGGCCAGCGCGTTTTCCAGTTCCCCGATCAGCAGGCTCAAGACCGGCTGGGCGCGCGCGGCCACATCGGCCGGCACCTCCTCGTCCGGGAAGTCCACTGCGGCCTCGAACATGGCCAGGGCTTCGATCAAGTGGTCGCGCCATCGGGCCTGGGCCTGACCAAGCGCGCCCCCCAACTGATCCAGCGCCTGGCGCCGTTGCGCCTCGGTCTCGGCCTCGATCAGGTCCGCGACGCCTTCGGCCTGCGCCAGGTCGAGCTTCCCATTCTCGAAGGCGCGGCGTGTGAACTCGCCGGGCTCCGCCAGGCGCAGGCCGAGAGCGCTCAGCGCCTCGATCAGGCTGGCGAGAACCGCCGGTCCGCCGTGCACGTGAAACTCCGCACAGTCCTCCCCGGTGTAGCTGGACGGCCCCTCGAACCACAGCACCAAGGCCTGGTCGATCGGCGCGCCATCGGGCCCGCGAAGCGTGCGAAGAACCGCCTCACGCGGCTGGGGCGTCCTTCCGGCCAGGGCGGCGACCGCCCTGCCCGACTGTGGTCCTGAAATGCGCACGACGGCGACGGCGGCCCGCCCGGCCGCCGTCGCCGGCGCAAAGATCGTATCGCTCATTTAGGCCGGGTCGTCCCCATGCCGACATCGACCGCTGCGCTCATCAGGTTTCGGAACTGCTCCTGAGCACCGACGCCGAAGGCGGTCCAATTCTTGATGAGCTCGTCCGGGGACAGCATCGCCATGTTGGCCGTCATCCGGCTCTGCATCTCTTCGACGAGCTTTTCGTTCAGACCCGAGACATCCGGGAGCCCGAGGAAGGCCCGCGCCTCCTGAGGGGTGCAGTCGATTTCAATCGTCATCTTCATCGGCATACCTCTACAGAGGCCGGGGTTCTTGACCACATTGTTATGAGCGCGCTCTAGCCTAGCGGGCTAGTAGGCGATCGAGGGCTATAGTTTTAAGACGGGAGACGCCCATGGGCGAGACCACCACCATCAAGACCGAAGACGGCCAGTTCTCCGCCTATGTGGCGCGACCGAGCAGTCCGAAGGCCCCGGCCATTGTGGTCATCCAGGAGATCTTCGGCGTCAACGCGGTGATGCGCGGCGTATGTGACGAGCTGGCGGCCGCGGGCTTCTTGGCGGTGTGCCCTGACCTGTTCTGGCGGATCGAGCCCGGCGTCGACATCACCGACCAATCCGAGGCCGAGTGGAAGAAGGCCTTCGAGCTCTACAACGCCTTCGACGTGGACGCCGGCGTTAAGGACATCGCGGCCACCATCGATCATGTGCGCGACTTGGCCGAAGTGAACGGCAAGGTCGGGGCGGTCGGCTACTGCCTCGGCGGCCTCCTCGCCTTCCTCACGGCCACCCGAACCGACTCCGACGCCAGCGTCGCCTATTACGGCGTGGGCATCGAAAAGCACTTGGTCGAGGCCGACAAGCTGGCCCACCCGCTGCTGATCCACATCGCCGAGGAAGATCAGTTCGTGCCCAAGGAGGCGCAGGCCCTGATCCTCTCGCAACTCAAGAACCACCCGCAGATCGAGATCAACACCTATCCGGGCCGCGACCATGCCTTCGCCCGCACCGGCGGGGAACACTACGACGCCGCTGACGCCAAGCTCGCGAACGGCCGGACCCTCACCTTCTTCAAGCAGCACCTGGAGGCGTGATGCCCGAGCTGATGAAAGCCATCATCTTCCAGCAGACCGGCGGCCCGGAGGTGTTGGAGATCGTGGAAGTCCCCGTGCCTGCCGTCGGCCCCGGCCAAGTGCTGGTCAAGCAGTTGGCCATCGGGATCAACTTCATCGACACCTATCACCGCTCCGGCCTCTATCCGGTGAAACTTCCTTCTCGCGTCGGGATGGAAGGCGCGGGTGTCGTCGAGGCGGTCGGGGATGGTGTCACCCGTTTTAAGGCCGGCGACCAGGTCGCCTATGCCTCGGGGCCGCTTGGCGCCTATGCCGAATACCACACCATCGCCGCCGACCGGGCCGTGAAGCTGCCCGAAGGGATCAGCGCCGAGGTCGGGGCTGCGGCGATGCTCAAGGGCATGACCGCGGAGTTCCTGCTGCGCCGCTGCTATCCGCTGAAGGCCGGCGAGACCATCCTCGTCCATGCCGCCGCCGGCGGGGTCGGATCGATCCTGGTGCAGTGGGCCAAGCACATCGGCGCGACGGTGATCGGTACGGTCGGTTCGCAGGAGAAGGCCGAACGGGTCCGCGCGCTGGGCGCCGACCACGTCATTCTCTATCGCGAGCAGGACGTGGCCGCCGAGGTTCGCCGGATCACCGATGGCGCCGGCGTGCCCGTGGCCTATGACTCGGTCGGCGCAGCCACGTTCGAAGGCACCCTGGCCAGCCTGGCGCGGCGCGGGCTGTTCGTCAGCTTCGGCAACGCTTCGGGCCCGGTGCCCGCTTTCGAGCCTGCCCGGCTGCAGCGCGCCGGCTCGCTCTTCTTCACCCGGCCGACCATGAACGACTATCAGGTCACCACCGCGGAACTGGACGAGAGCGCCGCGGCTCTCTTCGAGGCGATCAAGTCCGGCGCGGTGAAGATCGAGATCGGCCAGACCTTCCGCCTGACCCAGGCCCGCACCGCACATGAGGCTTTGCATAGCCGCGAGACCGTCGGCGCGAGCTTGCTGATCCCGTAGCCCCGGCCTCGTGTTTCACGTGAAACACGATAAGATTCATGTAGATACAAAAAGGGCCCGCAATCGCTGCGGGCCCTTCTTCATTTCCGGACGCTGGCGTCAGGTGTTCATCGACTGGAAGAAGTCGTCGTTGTTCTTCGACTGGCGCAGCTTGTCGAGCAGGAACTCAATCGCGTCCTGCGCACCCATCGGGGTGATGATCCGGCGCAGGATGAAGGACTTCTGCAGGTGCTCCTTCGGCGTGATGAGGTCTTCCTTCCGGGTGCCCGACTTAATGACGTCGACGGCGGGGTAGATCCGCTTGTCGGCGACCTTGCGGTCCAGAATGATTTCCGAGTTACCGGTGCCCTTGAATTCTTCGAAGATGACTTCGTCCATCCGGCTGCCGGTGTCGATCAGAGCGGTGGCGATGATGGTCAGCGAACCACCCTCCTCCACATTCCGGGCGGCGCCGAAGAAGCGCTTGGGACGCTGCAGGGCGTTGGCGTCGACGCCGCCGGTTAGCACCTTGCCCGAGGACGGCACCACGGTGTTGTAGGCGCGGCCGAGACGGGTGACCGAGTCCAGCAGGATCACCACGTCGCGCTTGTGCTCGACCAGGCGCTTGGCTTTCTCGATCACCATCTCCGCGACCTGGACGTGGCGGGTGGCCGGCTCGTCGAAGGTCGAGGACACGACCTCGCCGCGAACCGTGCGGCGCATGTCGGTGACTTCCTCCGGACGCTCGTCGATCAGCAGGACGATGAGATAGCACTCGGGATGGTTGGTCTCGATCGACTTGGCGATGTTCTGCAGCATCACCGTCTTACCGACCCGCGGCGGAGCGGTGATCAGGCAGCGCTGGCCCTTACCCAGCGGGGCGACGATGTCGATGACCCGTCCGGTGCGGTCCTTCAGGGTCGGGTCCTGAATTTCCATGTTCAGCCGCTCGTCGGGATAGAGCGGCGTCAGATTGTCGAACAGCACCTTGTGGCGCACGTTCTCCGGCGCCTCGAAGTTGATCTGCTCCACGCTGACCAGGGCGAAATAGCGCTCGCCCTCGCGCGGGGCGCGGATCGCGCCGTCGACGGTGTCGCCGGTGCGCAGGCCGAACTTCCGGATCTGCGAGGGGCTGACATAGATGTCGTCCGGACCGGAGAGGTAGTTCGCCTCGGGCGAGCGCAGGTAGCCGAAGCCGTCCTGCATGACCTCTAGGGTGCCCGAGCCGGAGATCTGGACGTCCTCTTCGGCCAGCGCCTTGAGGATCGCGAACATCATGTCCTGCTTGCGCATGGAGTTCGCGTTCTCGATCTCCAGCGTCTCGGCGAAGGTGAGCAGGTCGGCCGGCGACTTGTCCTTCAGTTCCTGAAGAGACATGCGCGTCAGGCCCATGGCGGCGATGGCCTTGGCGACTTCCGACGGCTCGTCGTCGTCTTCATCGATCTCGGCG
Source organism: Pseudomonadota bacterium (assembly GCA_023445705.1). GTDB lineage: Bacteria > Pseudomonadota > Alphaproteobacteria > Caulobacterales > Caulobacteraceae > Phenylobacterium. The sequence continues at coordinate 9,081 of JAEXKM010000148.1, read as the reverse complement.
ACGGCGTCTTCGAGCTCGGGGCTCGCGGCCTGCGCCTCTTCGACGAGGGTGGTTTCATTGGGATCGACCGGAGTCTCTTCGGTCGGTGCGGGGGTGTCTTCGCTCATGGATTTACTCTGAAGCACGGGCGGCCGAACGGAACTCGGGCGCCGGAAGAATCTCGACATGGCGCGGGGTCCGCGCCGGTGGGAATGTCTTGGGACCGGGCCGCTGCATTCAGCGCGGCGCTCGGATTAAGGCGGGGCGTGGCTTCGCGGCGCGACTCCACGTGGATTGAGCGGAACCACATGCGCGGGCTCGGGTCAAGCAGCGCCGTTCCGATGGCGTCGCTAGGACGCTCTCGGAGAGATAGTGTCAGCGCTGTCCGAATTGAAGGGTCACGGCCAAAACCGCGACCACCGCCGCCAGGAAGGGCAGCTCGTTGGTGGCCCGCCAGAACTTGGCCGACCTGGGCCGCTGCCCGGCCAGGAACTTCTTGTACGAGCCGGCCAGGAAGCCGTGCCAGCCGGAGATAAACAACACGGCGGCGAGCTTCACGATCATCCAGGGTTGCGCCAGAAAGCCCCAGCCCTCCTTCGCCGCATAGACGTGATAGAGAATCAGGCTGACGCCGAGCACCCAGACGATGATCATCGACGGATTGATGATGATTTTCAGCAGCTTCCGTTCCCAGACCAGAAAGTGCTTGTCGAACTCGGTGCCGGGAGGCGCGGTTTCGGTGTGGTAGGCGTAGAGCCTCGGCAGGTACATCATTCCCGCCATCCAGGCGATCACGGCGATGATGTGCAGACCGCGCAGCAGGTCGAAATGATTCATCGCTGTTTTCCCCCAGCCTTGCCTTGGCAAACGCATTTGGCATGGGTCGCCGGGCAAAGCCAGGGACCAAAAGGTCCAGGCTCGGAGCCCCGCTTCAGGGCGTCCAGGCTGATCTGGACGAAGGTGTCGATCAGCGAGGCGTCCGTGGTCGGCGTCGGCGCGCGGAGATAGGGTGTGACGCCGAGCTGCTGGGCGATCGCAGCATATTCATGATCCAGCTCGACCAGCGTCTCCACATGCTCGGAGACGAAGGCGATCGGGCAGATCAACACGCCCTTTCCGTCAGCGCCGGCCTGACGGACGGCTTCTTCCGTGGACGGACCGATCCATTTCAGCGGGCCCACCCGGCTCTGATAACAGACGCCCCAATCGGTCAGCTCGGGCAGGCGTGCGGCGATGGCGCGGGCGGTGGCTTCCACCTGGGCCTGGTAAGGGTCTCCCCCCTCGATCACCTTTTGCGGCAGGCCATGCGCAGAAAACAGCAGCCGCACGTTTGCCGGCCGGCCGGCCTTTAGCCAGGTCTGACTGATCGCGCGGGCATGCGCCTCGGCAAGGCCCGGGGCATTGGGATAGCAGCAAACAGTGTGCGGCCGGCCCGGCCCACGATAGGTGCGCGCCCAGTCCTTCAGCGAGGATGCCGTCGTCGTGGTCGAGAACTGCGGATAGAGCGGCAGCAACACCACATCGTCAGGCGCGAAGGCCGCGACCTCTCGAGCCGTCTCGTCGGCGAACGGTTTCCAGTACCGCATGGAAATGAAGACCCGCACCGTCAGGTCCGGCCGAGCGATGGCCAGGGCCTCTTCCAGCGCCGCGGCCTGACGCTGGGTTTCAGGCAACAGGGGCGATCCTCCGCCCATGATCGCGTAGTTGGCCTTGGCCATCTCTTCGCGGCGCGAGGCGATGAACTTCGCCAGCGGCAGCCGCAGGAAGCTCGGCAGGCCGATGATCGCCGGATCCTTGAAGAGATTCTCCAGGAACGGCCTGACAGCCTCGGGGCCGTCCGGACCGCCGAGGTTGAAAAGGACGACCGCAAGCTTGCTCACTTGCCGGTCACTCTCCGGACGGCGCGCTCGATGTGTTCGATCGGGGTGTCAGGCATCACACCATGTCCGAGGTTGAAGATGTAGGGCCCGTGGTTCCACTGCTCGATCAGGGCGTCAATGCGCCGATCCAGCGCAGGCCCGCCGGCCCGCAGCAGCAGGTTGTCCAAAGCGCCCTGGATGGTCTTCCCGCCCGCCTGGATGGATTTGCCCAGCGCCGCGGAGGCCTGGGTGTCGAGGCCGACAGCCTGAACCGGAACCTGGGCGGCGTAGTTCGCCACAAGGGCTCCAGCCCCACGCGGAAAGCCGATGAACGGGGTATCGACGCCGGCGGCGCGGACCTTTTCGATGATCGCCTTGTGCGGGCCGATGACGATACGCTCGAACACATCCTCGGCCAGGCCTTCCGCCCAGCTCTCGAACAGCTTCAGGACCTGGGCCCCGGCCCTGGCCTGCATCACCAGATAGCGGGCCGTGGATTCCACCAGCACGTCCAGCAGGGCGTCGAGCTTCTCGGGGTTCTGGTAGGCGTAGGTGCGGGCCGCTTCGCGCTGGGACCCGCGGCCTTCGAGCATGTAGGTCGCCACCGTCCACGGCGCGCCTGCAAAGCCGATCAGCGCCCGTTCGGGCTCAAGCTGCGCACGCACTCGCGAAAGGGTCTCGCCGATATCAGCCAGGCGGCCGGTCGAGGCGTCGATCTGTTCGGCCAGGGCCTCAATCGGCGGCAACTCGCCCAGGCGCGGACCTTCGCCGGCCTCGAACCAGACGTCCTGCCCGAGGGCCCGTGGGATCAGCAGGATGTCCGCAAAGACGATCGCCGCATCCAGCGGGAAGCGTCGCATGGGCTGCAGCGTAGCTTCCGCCGCCATCTCGGGGTTGTGGCAAAAAGCGATGAAGTCGCCGGCCTTGGCCCGAAGCTCCCGATATTCGGGCAGGGATCGTCCCGCCTGGCGCATGAACCAGACCGGCGGCCGATCAAGGGTTTCCCCCGCGAGCGCGCGCAGGAGGCGCGGTTTTGAACCTTCCGACATGCCGGTCGTTAAACCGGCTTACGAGCGAAGTCTCAAGACCCGGCCGCTCGCCTTCTTCCTTTCTAAGATTTTGAAAGAAGGAAGTGGGGGTAGAGGTAGGGCCGTGGATGACTGGGGAAAACCGGGCGGCGCTACCGCGGGTTAACGCCTTATCAACACGCCAAATGGGTCTTTCGCCCATCACGATTCATAGGCTGTGGATTGCGTGGAGATCGTCCTAAGCCGTTGTCGCGCAAGGCCTACGTGCCGGCGCTCGACGTGGGCCGAGCGGTGATCGAACCGGACTCGTTCCCGTTAACCCGCGGACAGCCTCTGTTAAGGTTAAATTAACACTCGGAGCCGTGGACGGACGATGGCCAAACCCCAGCGTTCATCCCGGCCTTTCACAGGGTGGTCGAAACGCGGCCCACTCTTCCCCAAAACGATCCGAGTTCGTTAAGAAGGTTTCGACTCTTCCATCCCCAAGTTTCCGGCGCCGCTCCTGAAATTTCCTCTTTACGACTCGGCTAGGGCTTGATGACCGCCACCCAGCGCTTTGCGACCTATTTCCACGTCCACCTGGTGTCCGATTCCACCGGCGAGACTCTGAACGCCATGGCCCGGGCCGTGTGCGCGCGGTTTGAGAACGTGCTGCCGATCGAGCACATCTACGCCCTCGTCCGTTCGCCCCGACAGCTCGAGCGGGCGCTGATGGACATCGAGGAAGCGCCTGGCGTGGTGATCCACACCATTGTGGACGACGCCCTGCGCACCGGCCTGGAAGAAGGCGTTCGGCGGTTGGACATGCCCTGCATCGCCGCGCTCGATCCGCTGGTCTCGTCTTTGCAGCGCTACCTGGGGGCTTCGATCAGCCGACGGGTGGGCGTGCAGCACGCCATGGACACCGACTACTTCAACCGCATGGACGCCCTGAACTATGCGATCGGCCATGACGACGGCCAGGGCGGGCAGGATCTGGAACAGGCCGACGTGGTGCTGGTCGGCGTCTCGCGTACGTCCAAGACCCCGACCTGCATCTATCTGGCCCACCGTGGCGTGCGGGCCGCGAACGTCCCGCTGGTGCCCACGCGACCGCCGCCCGAAAAGCTGTTCGAGCTGAAGAACACCCTGGTCGTCGGCCTGACGATCTCACCTGATCGGCTCATCCAGATCCGCCGCAATCGCCTGCTGAGCCTCAAGGAAAACCGGGAGTCGACCTACATCGACATCGAAGCGGTCCGCGAGGAGACGGTGAAGGCGCGCCGGCTCTACGAACGCCAGGGCTGGCCGGTGATCGACGTCACCCGCCGCAGTGTCGAGGAGACGGCCGCCGCGGTGATGAATCTGCTGCACGGGGGCCATGGCCAGGTGGAGGTGTTGGGATGAGCGCGGGACAGATCATCCTGGCCTCCAAGAGCGCAGCGCGCCGGGCGGTGCTGACCGGGGCGGACGTCCCTTTCGAAGTCATGGTCGCCGGCGTCGACGAGGACGCGGTGAAAACCTCGATGCTCGCCGAGGGCACCACCGCTCGCGACGTCGCCGACGCCTTGGCCGAGATCAAGGCGCTGAAGGTATCGCAGGGACAGCCCGGCTTCGTCATCGGGTCGGATCAGACCCTCGAATTCGAGGGCCGGCTCTACGACAAGGTGACCAGCCTGGAAGCTGCGGCCGAGCGGCTGAAGGCCATGCGCGGCAAGCCCCACAAGCTTCACTCGGCGGTGGTCGTAGCCAAGGACGGCGCGCCGATCTGGCGCGAGGTCGTCACCGCCACCCTGACCATGCGCGACTTCTCCGACGATTTCCTGGAGGCCTATCTGCTGGCCGATGGCGAAGAAGCGCTGGGATCGGTCGGTTGCTACCGGCTCGAAGGTCCCGGCGCGCAGCTGTTCTCGAAGATCGAAGGCGACTATTTCGCCATTCTCGGCCTACCGCTGCTCGGCCTGTTGGATCTGCTGCGCCGTCATGGAGCCCTGGCGACGTGAGGATCACCGGCGCGACCAAGGTGGCCGGAGTCGTCGGCCTGCCCATCACCCATTCCATGAGCCCGATCCTTCACAACGCCTGGCTGGCGGCGGCGGGGATCGATGGGATCTACGCGCCCTTCTCCACCCAGCCGGGCCGCTTCCGCGCCTTTGCGGAGTCCCTGCGCGGTGGGTCGGTGGCCGGCCTGAATGTGACCCTGCCTTTCAAGGGCGAGGCCCTGGCCCTGGCGGACGAGGCGAGTTTCCGGGCGCGCGCCGCCCAGGCCGCCAATGTCCTGGTCTTCCGTGACGATGGGATGATCCTGGCCGACAACACCGACGGACTTGGCATGCTGGGCGCCTTCACCGAGCAGGCTCCGGGCTTCGATCCGGCCGCCGGTCCCGTCGCGATCCTCGGCGCAGGCGGTGCGGCCCGCGGCGCGGCCGCCGCCTTCATCGAGGCCGGATGTCCCCAGGTGCGCATCGTCAACCGGACGCTGGCGAGGGCCCAGGAAATCGCCGACGCTCTGGGGGCGGTGGCGTTCGCCCTATCGGAGGCCGCCGCCGCCTTCGAAGGCGCGGTGGCGGTGGTGAACGCCACCTCGGCTGGCCTCTCCGGCTCGGCCGGGCTCGAGGTTCCCCTCGAGGCCACGCCCCCGGCCGCGGTGGTCATGGACATGGTCTACAAGCCTTTGAAGACCCCGTTCCTGCTGCAGGCCGAAGCTTCGCAGCGGCGCACGGTCGATGGTCTCGCCATGCTGATCGGCCAGGCCATCCCCAGCTTCGAGTACTTCTTCGGCCAAGCTCCGCCGAAGATGGTGGACGTCAGGAAGCTGGCGATCGACGCCCTGGGATTGTGATGTAGGCGTCTATCGGGGCGAGGATCTTAGTCTGTGCAGGAGAACCACATGCTCATCATCGGCCTGACCGGTTCCATCGGCATGGGCAAGTCGACCACGGCCAAGATGTTCCGCGAGGCCGGCATCCCCGTCTATGACGCCGATGCGGCCGTCGCCGATCTTTATGAAAAGGGCGGGGCTGCGGTGGCGCCGCTGGAAGCGGCCTTTCCGGGCGTGACCAAGGACGGCGCCGTTGATCGCGAGGCTCTGCGCCAGCGCGTCCTTGGCGACGACGAGGCCATGACCCGGCTGAACAGCATCGTGCACCCGCTGGTCGGCGCTGACCGCGCCGGGTTCTTCAAGGACGCCGAAGCGGCCAAGGCGGACATGGTCGTGCTCGACATTCCCCTGCTCTATGAAACCGGCGGCGAGGCGCGGATGGATGCGGTGGTCGTCGTCTCCGCGCCCGAGGCCCAGCAGCGCGAACGGGTCCTGGCCCGGCCGGGCATGACCCCCGATCGTCTGGACGCCATTCTCGCCCGTCAGATGCACGACGCCGAGAAACGGGCCCGCGCCCATTTCGTGGTCGACACCGGCCGCGGACTGGAGCCGGCGCGCGAGCAGGTGACCGAGATCATCGCTACGATGCGTGATCCACAGCGACGTCCGACTCGCGACAAGACGCCGGGTTGATACGGTCAGCGAACAGTCGGAAGTAGAGCTTATGGCGCGTGAGATCGTACTCGACACCGAAACGACCGGATTCGAGCCGCACCTGGGGCACCGGCTCGTCGAACTGGCGTGCCTGGAGATCGAGGATTACCTGCCCACCGGGCGCAGCTTCCACGTCTATATCGACCCCGAACGGGACATGCCGCCTGAGGCCGAGAAGGTGCATGGCCTTTCGGCCGCATTCCTGACCGGCAAGCCGAAGTTTCGCGACAAGGAGATCCATCAGGACTTCCTGGACTTCGTCGGCGACGCCCCGATCATCGCCCATAACGCCACCTTCGACCGCGCCTTCGTGAATTACGAGCTGGAGGTGCTGGGCGTGGCCCCGCTTCCGGAAGATCGGTGGATCGACACCCTGGCTCTGGCGCGCAAACGCTTCCCGGGGATGCACAACTCCCTCGACGCGCTCTGTAAGCGTTTCAAGATCTCCCTGAGCGAGCGCGAGAAGCACGGGGCGCTTATCGACGCCCGCCTGTTGGCGGCGGTCTATCTCGAACTCAAGGGCGGCCGGGCGCTCAGCCTCGAGCTTACCACCCACGCCATGGCCGCCCAGGCGGTGGCCATCGCCAAGGCCGCCTCCTACGGCGCGCGGCCGCGTCCCCTCCCCTTACGCTCCACCGACGCAGAGCGGGAGCTCCACGCCAAGTTCATGCGTGAAGTGGTGAAGAACGAGGAGCTCTGGGGCAAGTTCGGCCTCTGACGCCGGCCGGCCTCAGTATCAGTCCAGCGACCAGGACCGATCGCGGAAGTCGAAGGACCAGCTGTTGCCGGCCATCAGGTTGGCGCCCAGCGTCAGGTCCGGAAAGTCGGGGACCATGGCCTTGGGCCTCGACATGTCCACCGCCACCACCGCCACGTCGTGGAAATCCCGGCCGCAGAAGCTGAGCGTGCTGGCGCGATAGAGGCTGACCGGAACCCCTGTGGAGGTGGCGTCGGTCCCTGGTGCCAGCGCCCGCACGAACCGGAAGATCTGCGGGTTGGCTTCGATGAACGCCTTGTCCGCCACGGTGGTGCTGGCCCCGGTGTCCCAGGCGGCCATCACCGGGCGGTCGCCGGCCTGCACCGGCAGGCGGATCATCCGGGTGACGATGTCGAAGGGTTGGCTGCAGGCGCCGCGCGAAGCGACCCGCCCGCGCCGCAGCTCGTTGCGGCGGAAGTCGAAGGTCACAGCGCCCAGCCGCTCGATCAACTCCAGCCCGATGATGCTGTGGTCGAACGGCGTGTCCGAGATCGCCGCGTCCACGTCCCGAAGCTTGAAGCCGCCGAAGCTCAGCGCGCCGAGCCGGACGTGGCGGGCCGGCAGCACCGCGCCGGTCGCTCCCATCACCCCGCCGACGCCTTCGGCCGGATAGGTCTCGAACTCGGGCCGCGGGCGCAGGCCGACCTCGTAAGAGCCGGTGTCGATCTGACAGCGCTCGAGCACCTGGTCGACCAGGCAGTCCGTAAAGAAGAGTTCGCCCTGGCGTTTGAAAGGGGCGACCTCGGCGGCCGCCGGAAAAGCCAGGGCGAGAACGGCGAGGGCCGCGCAGAAGGGTCTCATGGGCCGATGACGCCAGCGCTTGGTGGCGGCATTGTGGAGTCCCTCCCGCATTATCGCCCTACTTCTTCATACGCATCAGGCCTTCCTGAGCGACCGAGGCGACCAGTTCGCCCTGCTGGTCGTAGATGGCGCCGCGCACGAAGCCGCGGCCGCCCGAGGCCGAGGGGCTGTCCTGCGTATAGAGGTGCCACTCATTGAAGTTCGACGGCTTGTGGAACCACATGGCGTGGTCGAGGCTCGCCGACTGCAGGCCCGGGGTCTGCCAGGCCACGCCGTGCGGGCGCATGGCGGTCGAAAGCAGGTTCATGTCCGAAGCATAGGCCAGGATGACCTGGTGCATGCGGGCGCTGTCGCCGATCGGGGCGACGGCGCGCATCCAGTTGTCGCTGCGCGGCTCGCTGGGCTGCGGGCGCGAGCCGAAGCCGTAGTTGTCGCGGCCCAGCATCTCGATCGGACGCGGCCGGCTCATCATCTTGCGCATCTCGGGCGAGGCCTTTTCCAGCATCTTCGCCTTCTGCGCTTCGGCCTCGGCGGCATAGGCCTCGGCCGGGCGCACGTCCGGCATCGGGGCCTGGTGCTCGAAGCCGTCTTCCGCGGTCTGGAACGACGCGGCGAGGTTGAAGATCTGCTTGCCGTTTTGCACTGCAATGACCCGACGGGTCGTGAACGACCCGCCGTCGCGCGAGCGGTCGACCTCGAACAGGATCGGAATGCGCGGATCGCCCGGCCGGATGAAGTAGCAGTGCAGCGAGTGGCAAACCCGATCCTCGACGGTCTCGTAGGCCGCCAGCAGCGACTGGGCGATCACCTGGCCGCCGAAGATGCGTCCGGGACCATCGTCCGGCGACACCCCGCGAAACAGGTTCACCTCGATGCGCTCGAGGGCCAGGGTCTCAACGAGGATTTCGGGCGTTTCCATGTGGTCTCTGAAATGCTGCAAGTGCGAAAGCGTTTCGCTTAAGCCGAAGCCGGGACGCCTGCAAGCCGCGGCATAGTCGCGTTCTCTTAAGGCGGCCGTGGAAAACCTGCGGCGTTTGGTCCAAAAGCCGCGCCATGTCTTTCGACGCCACCGTCCTGACCATGTTCCCCGAGGCCTATCCCGGCCCGCTCGGCGTGTCGCTGATCGGCACGGCGTGGCGCGAG
>JAEXKM010000118.1 GCA_023445705.1 Pseudomonadota bacterium | reverse complement strand
GTTGAAGGCTTACCTCTCCGCGCCATCGCGACGGGCGCCGGAGCGCAGTTGCCCGGCCGCCGCGCTCGCGGGCGACGTCTCGCGCCAGCCCGAAGCGGTGAAGGCGGTCTTCGCCGACGGACTTGAGCGGATCATCGCCTCCATCGCCGAACAGATTCCTCCTGGCGTGGACGCCCGCTCAGTCGCGATCGACCTGTTTGCGCGGATGGCGGGCGCGATGATGCTGGCCCGCGCGACGCCGGACGACAGTCCCATGGGCGAAGAGATCTTGGAGGTCGTGCTGCGCGCCTGCCTGGACGATCTCGCCCGGCTGCGGCCTGCCTAGACCTCGCACGCGATCACATAGTCGTAGCCATGCCGCAGTCCATCTTCCTGGCGGCAGACTGCGAGGGCTCTTTTTCGCAGCGTCTCGATCTGGCCCCTCATCGCCGTCGCCAGCGTCTGGTCCGGCAGGCGCGCCAGGCGTCGAACGCCCATGTCTAGCTGGCCGTTCACCCAACTCTCGCGATACCGGTTGGCGAAGCGGCGGATGCTGACGAGCCGATAACCCGACGTGTTCAACGCGTTGATCGCCCACTCTGCGGGATACTCGCGATAGGGCGTTTCGTCCGCGAGAAGCAGGCAGGTATCGCGAATTCGGCCGATCGCGCGAACGAGCCTCGCCGCTTCCGTTGGCGCGTCGCCGACGATGTACGGATCGAGGCCGACGACATACAGCCGCCGCACCACATGTGGTCTCAGCCGCGCGAAGAGTTGCGCCTGGAAGTAGGGCGCGAAGCCCTCGATCGCCCCCAGCAGATAGTCAGCCAGCACGGTGTCGAACACTTCGCCGCGCAGCAGGTCCTCATCGGCCCAGTTGCCCACAATCAGCCGGTCCTGCGCTCGGAGGCGGCCGCCGACGGTGTCGCGGACCTGCCTTGCATGCCCATGCGACCCGGTCACGCCGCACCATCGGCTGACGCCCAGCTCAGTGCTCCAGAGGCTCGAGTTCACCCCAGTTCCGGCGTCGAGGAACGAGCCCCAGTCCCGCCCGGCGTGAAGGGATTCGATGTGACGGAAGAGGGCGGAGGTCATTCTGTGAAGCTGCTTGCGTAGTGTAATAGTATAACATATCAGCGCTTCATTCGTTATCGGCTGGAGCGTCTCCCAATGCAACTCAGAACTGTCCTTCTCGCCGCCGCGGGCCTCTCCGGCCTGAGCTGCGGCCACGCCCTGGCCGACCAGTCGGGCCCCGGCGTCGTCGTCGAGGGAGTGATCGTGACCGCCGACCCGCTGGGCCGGCTTGGCGGGGAGGTCACCTCAAACGTCGCCGTCATCGCCGGTGAGGAGCTGGTTCACCGTCGCCAGTCGACCCTGGGCGAGACCCTGAACGGCCTGCCGGGCGTCAATTCGGACACCTTCGGCGGCGGCGCGAGCCGGCCAGTGATCCGCGGCCAGACGGCTCCCCGGGTGAAGGTACTCAGTGACGGGGCCAGCTTGATGGACGCCTCGGAGGTCTCACCCGATCACGCGGTCACCGGTGAGCCCCTTCTACTGGACAGCATCGAGATCCTGCGCGGGCCGAGCGCCTTGCTCTATGGCGGCGGGGCGATTGGCGGCGCCGTGAACCTGATCGATAAGAAGATCCCCACGGCCCTGCCGAAGGACGGCGGGGAGGGGACTGCGGAACTGCGCCTGGGCTCGGCCGACAATGAACGCGCGGGCGTGATCGGCCTCACCGCCGGCGCCGGACCGGTGGCCGTCCGGGTTGAACTGGCTGGCCGGCGAACCGACGACTACGAGGTTCCTGACTGGGACGCCGACACGCTCGCCGGGTCTTTCAACCGCACCTCCACCGCGACCCTCGGCCTCTCGTGGATCGGCAGCCGAGGCTATCTGGGCGCGGCCTACACCGAACAGCACAGCAAGTACGGCCTGCCCGGCCACAATCACGAATACGAGTCCTGCCACCCGCACGGGTCCAGCCTGCATTGCGGCGGCCACGACCATGGCGAGGACGACCACGACCACGATCATGACCACGAGCACGAAGACCCGCCGGTCGTGGATCTGGTCAGCAAGCGGCTCGACGTGCGCGGCGAACTGGCCGACCCCTTCGCCGGAGTCGAACGTATCCGCTTCCGTGGCGGTTACACCGATTACGCTCACGATGAGATTGATGACGGCGCGGTCGCGACGACTTTCACCAACAAGGGCTATGACGCCCGTATCGAAGCCCAGCATGCGCCGATCGCCGGGGCGATCCGCGGCGTCGTCGGCGTGCAGACCTCGCGCAGCGACTTCCAGGCGGTGGGTGCGGAATCGTTCATCCCGAAGAGCCGCGTCGACGCCAATGCGATCTTCCTGCTGGAAGAATACGTGACGGGCGCCTGGCGCTTCGAGGGGGCGTTGCGTCAAGAGTGGCAGGATGCGCGGGCCCAGGGGCGCGCCGACGCCAGCCACGATCCCTTCTCGGTGTCGGCCGCGGCGAACTGGAGCTTCGCCCCGGGCTATTCGCTCGCCCTGGCCCTGTCGCGATCGCAGCGGGCCCCGACGGCGCAGGAGCTCTACGCCCGCGGCGTGCACCTGGCGACCAACACCTACGAGATCGGCGATCCGGCCCTCGACGTGGAGACCGCCCTCAGCGCCGAACTGACCCTGCGCAAGACCAGCGGTGCGACCACCTTCTCGGCCAGCGCCTATCACTACGACTATGACGGCTACATCTATGCGCAGACCCTCGACCAGTTCGAGGACTTCCGCCTGATCCGCTACAGCCAGGACGACGCCGCCTTCACCGGGGTCGAGGCCGAACTGCGCCATGCCTTCACCCCGGTCTTCGCGGGCACGGTGTTCGGCGACTATGTCCGCGCTAAGTTCAAGCATGCTGGCGGCGACCTGCCGCGTATTCCCGCCGGCCGCCTGGGCGTGCGGGCGGACATGTCCCAGGGCGCCTGGTCGGGGAATCTCGAATACGTCCGGGTGTTCGAACAGGACGAGATCGCCGCCTTCGAGACCGAGACGCCAGGCTACGACATGGTCAACGCGACCTTGGCCTACGACTTCGCCGTGGGCGGCCTGCAGAGCCAGGTCTTCCTGCGGGGAACCAATCTGTTGGACGAGCTGGCCTTGAACCACGCCTCGTTCATCAGCGATCTGGCGCCGCTGCGCGGCCGCAACTTCGTCCTCGGACTGCGCACGCGCTTCTAGGCGAGAAGGCGGGGCCGGCGTTCGCCGTCGACCCCGCCGCCCAATTAGAACCGGGCCCGCAAGGTCGCCCCCCAGGTCCGCGGATTGCCCAGCCGCGCGGAGACGCCATAGGCCGAGGCCCCCACGATCGAGGCCGTTCCGGATTGTTGGAAGTAGGTCTCGTCCAGCAGGTTGTCGGCCCAGACCGACAGGTCGTACTTGCCGTCCTGGAATTTCGCGCCCAGCCGCAGGTTGACCAGCGAATAGGACGGGATGCGGGTCAGCGGATCGGCCTGGACCGTGCCCTCCTGGTCGGACCGGTAAGAGTACTGAGCGAGGGCGTAGCCCTGGATGTCGTCGGCCAGTTCCCGCTCGTAGCGAAGGCTGGCGTTGAAGATCCATTCCGGCGACTGGAACAGCCGCTTGCCGGTCAGGTCGCATGGCGCGGTCTGGCCAACCGGGCAGGGGCCGCTGGGATAGGACGTGTACTTGGCGTCGATCCACGAACCGTTGGCCGAGAAGTTGAACCCCGGAGTGATGTCGAAGCTGCCCTCGACCTCGACCCCGCGCGAGCGCACATCACCAACATTGGCCAGGAACGAGCGCAGGCCCGGAATGGAGATGTTGGCCTGGAGGCCCTCCAGTTCGGTCCAGAAGCCGCTGACATTGACGGTCAGGCGCCGGTCCAGGAACTGGTTCTTCGAACCGATCTCCCAGTTCTTCACCTCCTCCGGATCGACCACCAGCGGCGAACCGGCCGAGACGGCCGAGTTGAGGTTGAGACCGGCGGCTTTGTAACCGGTCGAGTAGGACGCATAGAGCATGTTGTCCGGCGTCACCTTGTAGGAGGCGCTCAGCAGGTACGAGAGATTGTCGCCTTCGACCTCGGTGTCGTAGTTGAACATGATCGAGGTCGGGACATATGGCGTGCCCTTGGTCGAGGTCACGGTGATCCCGGTTCGCTTGTCCTCGGTGTAGCGCAGGCCGCCGGTCAGGATCAGCTTGTCGGTGACCTCGAAGTTCGCCTGGCCGAACAGCGCCCACGAGGTGGAGTTCGAGCGGGTATCGCCGATGTACTGCGAACCCGGCGCGATGATCACTTCGGGCGCGTTGGGGTTCGTCTGGCGATTGAGCGCCGTATAGAACGCACCGGCGTCATAGCCGAACTGGTTCAGGATGAAGTGGTCCTTCAGCCGCTGTTCGAAGACGTAGGCGCCCGCTTGCCAATTGAAGCGGCCCGGCTTCGAGGCCAGCCGCACCTCTTGCGAGTACTGCCAGGTATGGGTGCTCGCGACGTTCACCTGGATGATGTCGAGCGGGGTTCCGTCGGAATCCTGCAGCGGGTCGAAGTGCCAGTGCCGATAGCCGGTGATCGAGGTCAGGTCCGCCCAGCCCAGGTCCCAGTCGACCTGAAACGTCAGGGCGTCCTGGTCGGTGCGCATGTTCTGGATGGCGTTGTTCTGGGTGAAGTCGGTCGTGCCCTGCGGCACGTAGCCGAGCGCGGCCAGGGCGTTCAGCGTCCGCTGGGTGCCGGCGCCGCCCAATGCCGGAGAGATGACGCTGGTCAGCACGCCCACGCAGCAGGTGTCGTCCTCCTGGGAGTATTCTGCGATCAACCGCGCGGTGATGTTCGCGGTCGGAGTAGCTAGAAGCTGGAGCCGAGCTCCGCTGCGTCCGACGCTGTTGGCCGAGACGCCCGTCTTGATGTTGTCCAGCACCCCGTTCCGGTCGGTGTTGAACGCGGTCAGGCGATAGGCCAGCAGGCCGTCGATCAGCGGCCCGGTGGTGCTCAGCCGAAGCTGGTTGTAGCCGTAGTTGCCAAGCGAGACCTCAGCGACGGTTTCCGGCGTGAAGCTGGGCTTGCGAGTGCGGATATTGACCACGCCGGCTGAGGTGTTCCGGCCATAGAGCGTGCCTTGTGGTCCACGCAGCACTTCGAAGCTCTCGATATCGATCAGGTCGGCCAGGGCCATGCCGGGCCGACCCAGATAGACCCCGTCGAAATAGAAGCCGACTGACGTGTCCAGGCCGTCGGAGGCTGAAGACACACCTATGCCGCGGATGCCGACTGACGAGTTTCGCGGGTTGGAATTGTAAGCGGTGAAGCTCGGCACCTGACGTTGCACGTCCTCGAGGGTGTAGGTCCCTTTTTGCTCGAGCGTGGCGCCCGAAATGGCCGAAAGCGGGATCGGCACGTCCTGGGCGCGTTCGGCCTGAAGTCGGGCGGTGACGATCAGCTCCTCGACTGCTGCCGCCGCGGCGGCGTCTGCCGTGTCGATGGCGTCGCCGACCGCCGCCTTGGGCGTGGCCTCTTGGGCGAAAGCTGGAAGGCCGGCGCTCAGCCCGGCCGCCAGCGTTGTCATGAGTAATCTGTTACGGAGAGACATCGGTTTTCTTCTGCTTGCCTCGTCGTCATGGGGGAGGATGCGCGCTTGGGCTGACGAGGCGCTGGCCCCCCTGCGGCGCGGCCATTAATCCTACCCAATGAGTAGGAAATAGACGCAAGACCTTCTTCCTGATGGCAGAGATTTTCTAAATGCTGGATGGCGAGCCCGCGGCTCGCTTCGCGCACAGGCGCGTCATGCGGGTGCGGGATTCTAAAGTCGTGAAAAATCTCGTGAAAGTGCCTGGCGACAGTCTTTCTCCGATTGAGGTTTAGAAATCATCGGGGTGCATCAGACCGGCTGTGTGCGCTTCGCAATTGACAATTCCAACTATAGCAGTGGGAATTAGGGCCAACGAAAACGACAGTCTCCGGAGTTCCCATGTCGTCCGCGACCCGCGTCCCCCTCGGCCCGTTTGAAGTCAGCCGGCAAGGCTATGGCGCCATGGGCCTGAGCCACGTCTACGGACAGGCCGAGGACGCCCAGTCGATCGCCACCATCCATCGAGCCATCGAGCTCGGGATCACCTTCTTCGACACCGCCGACATCTACGGTTCGGGGCACAACGAGGAACTCGTCGGCAAGGCGGTCGCCGGCAAGCGCGACAGGCTGGTGATCGCCAGCAAGTTCGGGAACCGCCTCGACCGCGAGCAGAGCGGCCGGGCCCTCGACGGTCGTCCGGAATATGCGCGAGCCGCTGTCGAGGCCAGCCTGAAGCGGCTCAACCTCGACCATATCGACATCTACTACCTGCACCGCCTCGACCCGCAGACGCCGATCGAGGACACGGTCGGCGAGCTGGCGCGGCTGAAGGCGGAAGGAAAGATCGGCGGCATTGGCCTGTCGGAAGTCGACGCCGCCATCCTGCGTCGCGCCCACAAGGTTCATCCGATCGCGGCCTTGCAGAGCGAGTACTCGCTGTGGACGCGCGAGGTGGAGGACGAGATCCTGCCGACCGCCCGCGAGCTGGGTGTCGGCTTCGTGGCCTACAGCCCCCTGGGGCGGGGCTTCCTGGCCGGCGCCGGGCCGGTGGAGCAGGGCGACCGCCGGAACCTGCACCCGCGCTATCAACCTGATGCCGTCGCCGCCAACAGCGTCCGTCGCGCCGTCGCCGAAGGCGTCGCGCAGCGCCTGGGCGTCAGTGTCGCCCAGGTCAGCCTGGCCTGGGTGCTGTCCAAGAACGTCGTGCCGATCCCAGGCACCCGGCACATCACGCACCTCGAAGCCAATTGGGCCGCAGGCGATCTGCAGCTCAGTCCCGCCGATGTCGCTGAGCTCGAGGCGGCCTTCACGCCCGGATCGACGGTCGGCGCCCGCTACCCGGCCGGCGCGTCCCCCGTGCCCGCCCGCGCCGTCGCCTGACCCTCAGTCACAGGAACATTCAGATGAGCGTCACCGCCCTCCGCCCGGTTTCCGGCGACCAGGCTTTCAACCCGACCCGGATCGTCGTCGAGCCCGTCACGCCTCTGATCGGGGCCGAGATTTCCGGCGTCGATCTGCGCCAGCCTCTCGACGCCGAGACGATTTCCGAGATCCAGCAGGCCATCAACACCTGGCGGGTCGTGTTCTTCCGCGATCAGGACATCAGCAATGATCAGCTCAAGGCCTTCGGCCGCACTTTTGGCCCGCTGACGCCGGCCCATCCGATCTCCGAGGGGCTCGACGATCATCCGGAGATCTGGGAGCGCAAGGTCGAGGAGTACCGGGTCCGCCGCACCGAGAACGACACCAGCGTTCCGTCGGCCCGCCCGCGTCGGGACTACAAGGGCTGGCACATCGACATCACCTTCGTCGCCAACCCGAACAGCTACTCGCTACTGCACGGCACGGAGATCCCCGCCTACGGCGGCGATACCCTCTTCGCCAATCTCATTGCGGCCTACGAAGGCCTGTCGCCGCAGATCCGGCGGTTGATCGACGAGTTGCAGGCGGTCCATCAGGTCAGCGCCTACGAATCCGGCGGGGCGAACCGTAAGCCGCGCAAGGATGGCCGCTCCACCGGGCCCTTCGTCTCGCTGCATCCGCTGGTGCGGGTGCACCCGAAGACCGGCGAAAAGCTGCTCTTCCTCAATCCCGGCACCACGACCCACATCGCTGGTCTGAAGGAACGCGAGAGCCAGGCCCTGCTGGACCTGCTCTACAGCGAACTCACCCGGCCCGAATACGCAGTCCGCTTCCGTTGGTCGCCCAAGGCGCTGGTGGTCTGGGACAACCAGGCCGTCGCCCACGCCGGCCCCATCGACTACGCCCACTTCAATCTGGGCCGGACCGTGCGCCGCATCACTGTCGCCGGCGACCTGCCGGTCGGCCCCGACGGCTTCAAGTCGCAGGCCCTCGAGGGGCCGCTGTTCAACGTTCTCGGCTGATCCCCTTCGCCGAGCACAACCCTCAGGCCGTTCTGGAGAGGGCGGCCTGAGGGCCTTTTCTCAGACACAGACCAGGTTGATCCAAGTGAATAGGCTAAGGGCGTTCATCGCCGTGATCGCGGTGCTGGCCGGAGGGCTCGCCCTGGCGGCCTGCAGCAAATCCGGCGGCGAGCGGGCCGCCGGGCCCGAGCTGGCGCTGGACGCGCCGCTTCCCGAGACCATTCCGCCGGGCACAAAGCTGGTGATCGGCGACCCGACGACGCAGCGGGTGCTGGAGCATACCGGCTGGATCAAGGATCTGCCGTTCGAGGTTCAGTGGGCGCAGATCAGCGGCGGGCCGCAGGTCACCGAGGCGTTCCACGCCAAGGCGCTCGACGTTGGCTCGGCCGCCAACATCCCGCCTATCCATGCCATCTGGGTCGGCATCCCGGTGAAGATGGTCGCCGTGCGCCTGCGGGCCGAGCCGCATGAGCATCCGCTCTTCGAACTCGGCGTCTCGCCGAAGTCCACCATCAAGAGTCTCGCCGACCTGCGGGGCAAGAAGATCGCCTACAGCCCCGGCCAGGTGCAGGGCGAGGTCGTGCTCCGGACCCTGGCCGCGCAGGGCTTGACGACCAAGGACGTCACGCTGGTCGAGCTTCCCAGCACTGGTGATGTCTACCCCAACGCCCTGGTCAGCGGCCTGGTCGACGTCGCCCCGCTGGGCGCCGGCGTCTCCACCAAGCGCTATCTCGACAACTATGCGAAGGACGGCGCGAAGATCCTGCGGCACCCGCCGTTCCGCGACGATCTGGTCAACCTCTACGTCCGCGAGGAGACCCTGCGCGATCCGGCCAAGGCCGCAGCGCTGCGCGAGTACGTGAAGTTCTGGGCCCGGGCCGTCGAGTGGACCCGCACCCACAAGCAGGAGTGGGCGCAGGCCTATTACGTGAAGGATCAGGGGCTCTCGGCCGCCGACGCCGAGTTCGTTGTCGCCGCCAGCGGCGATCCCGTCATCCCCCGCGACTGGAGCGAGGCGATCGGCCTCCAGCAGTCCTCGATCGACCTGCTCGCCAAGGAGGGCGGACAGAAGCCCTTCGACGCCGCGCAGATCTTTGATCGCCGCTTCGAGACCATCGCGGCGGACGCCATCGCCGCTCCCGTGAAGACCGCGCAGAACGAGGCCAAGCCATGACCGTCGCCCACTCCGTAGAGCGGGAGGTCGCGCCCCGGACGGCCGCCGTCCTCGAAAGACCCGTACAGCCGCCGCCTGCGGCCAAGCGCAAACGGCGGCTCGGCCTTGGCCAGCCCGCGCCCTACGGCTGGCTGCTGGGGCCCGCCCTGCTGCTGGTGTTCTGGGCGGTCGGCTCGGCGGTAGGCTTCATCGATCCGCGCATCCTTCCCGCGCCGTGGGTGGCGGTCACCACCGGCGCCGAGATGATCGAGCAGGGGCGTCTGCAGGCGAACCTGGCGGTTTCGGCTTGGCGCGCCGGGCAGGGACTGGCCTACGGCGTCGTCATCGGGGTGATCGTCGCCCTGATCTCCGGCCTCAGCCTGCTTGGCGGATACATCTTCGACGGGCTGGTGCAGCTCAAACGCGCCATCCCGACCCTCGCCCTGATCCCGCTGTTCATCCTGTGGTTCGGCATCGGCGAGGGGATGAAGGTGATCGTCATCTCCCTGTCGGTGTTCATCCCGATTTATGTCCATACCCACAACGCGCTGCGGGCCATCGATCTCAAGCATGTGGAGTTGGCTGAGACGCTTGGCCTGGGGCGGCTGGCCTTCATCCGCCACGTGGTGCTGCCGGGCGCCTTGCCGGGCTTCATGCTGGGCCTGCGCTTTGGTGTCATGGGCGCCTGGCTGGCCCTGGTGGTCGTCGAGCAACTGAACGCCACCAGCGGCATCGGCTACATGATCAACCTGGCGCGTACCTACGCCCAGTCCGACGTCATCCTCCTTGGCCTCGTCGTCTACGCCATCCTCGGCGTGTCCTCCGACGCGGCCGTGCGCTTCCTCGAAAAGAAGGTGCTCTCATGGCGCAAGACGCTAGCTCAGTGAGCCCGACGGTTCGCGTCCGCAACCTCGTCCGCAGGTTCACCCTCAAAGGCGTCCTGAACGGCGTTGACCTCGACATCCAACGGGGGGAGTTCGTGGCGCTGCTCGGCCGGTCCGGCTCAGGCAAGAGCACCCTGCTGAGGGCTCTGGCCGATCTCGATCGCGAAGCGACCGGGTCGGGTGAGCTCATTGTTCCCGACAAGCTGTCCGTCGTCTTCCAGGACGCCCGCCTGCTCCCCTGGAAACGGGTGCTCGACAACGTCGTCCTGGGTCTCGAAGGCCGTGACGTGCGCGAGCGTGGTCGCCAGGCCTTGGCGGAGGTTGAGCTGGGCGGGCGTGAAAATTCCTGGCCCTACGAGCTCTCCGGCGGTGAGCAGCAACGCGTGGCCCTGGCCCGTTCCCTGGTGCGCGAGCCGGAACTGCTGCTGGCCGACGAGCCTTTTGGCGCCTTGGACGCCCTGACCCGCATCCGGATGCACATCCTGCTGCGGCGTCTCTCGGCGGCCCACAACCCTGCCGTCCTGCTTGTGACTCACGACGTCGACGAAGCCATCGAGCTCGCCGATCGGGTCGTGGTGCTCGACGATGGCAAGATCGCCGCGGACATCACCGTCGACCTGCCGCCGGAGGGCAGGGGACGTCACGCACGCGCGCTGGATCTCCGCCGCCAGCTCCTAGGGTTCCTCGGGGTTCAGGATCCGCTCGATATCGAGACACCCGCGCCCGTCCTCGTTCATTCCGCCGGCTAGCCGGCCTCCCCATCGGAGCCTTGAGATGAGCCCTCGCCAGATCCGCCTTGGCGCCTTCCTCCAAGCCACCGGCCACCACGTCTCGGCTTGGTTGCACCCCAAGGCCCAGGCCGACGCCGGCCTGAACTTCGAGCACTACAAGCAGCTCGCCCAGACCGCCGAGCGCGGCAAGTTCGACATGGTGTTCGTCGCCGACAGCCCCGGCGGCTACGCCAACCCGAACGACGCCGCCGAGTTTGCGCGCAACGGCAAGACCGCCCACTTCGAACCGATCACCCTGTGGTCAGCCCTCTCGGTCGTCACCGATCGCATCGGCTTCGTGGCCACCTCGTCCACCACCTACGAGGATCCCTATACGACGGCCCGTAAGTTCGCCTCGCTGGATTGGATCTCCGGCGGTCGGGCGGCCTGGAACGTGGTCACCACCGGCGCAGACGTCTCCCACAACTTCAGCCTCCCGGCGCACCTGGAGCATTCCAAGCGCTACGAGCGGGCCGAGGAATACATCGACGTCGTGAAGGGGCTCTGGGACTCGTATGAGGACGACGCCTTCGTCCGCGATCGCTCGACCGGCACGTATGTGGACCTCGACCGGTTTTACCTGCTGAACCACGTCGGAAAACACTTCCAGGTTCGCGGTCCGCTGAACGTCGGGCGACCGCCCCAGGGCTATCCGGTCATCGTCCAGGCGGGCGCTTCCGAGCCGGGCCGTGAACTGGCCGCTCGGACGGCGGAAGTGATCTTCACGGCCAATCTCAATATCGAGGACGCGCAGGAGTTCTACGCCGACATCAAGGGCCGCCTGCCGCGATACGGCCGCGCGCCCGAGCAGGTGCTGATCATGCCCGGCATCTTCCCGGTCCTGGGCGGAACCGAGGCCGAGGCCGAGGCGAATTACGAGTATCTACAATCGCTTGTCCATGACGACGTGGCCTGGAATATTCTGAAGAGGCACTATCAAGGCGTTGATCTCTCCGGATATTCCCTCGACGATCAAGCTCCGCCCCTGCCGCAGAACACCAATGGCAGCATCAGCCGCCTAAAGTTGGTCTCCGACCTCGTCACTCGCGACAAAGTCACCCTGCGCCAGCTCTACCGCTCCCTCTCCACGGCCCGCGGCCACCGCACCGTGGTCGGCACGCCTGAGCAAGTCGCGGACGCCATTCAGGACTGGTTCGAAAATGGCGCGGCGGACGGCTTCAACATCATGCCGCCGATCCTGCCGACCGGCCTGACC
>JAEXKM010000072.1 GCA_023445705.1 Pseudomonadota bacterium | reverse complement strand
GGGTAAGCCCGACCCCGGTGTCGCAGACACGGAAGCGCAGGGTCATCCGCTCGCCCTGCTCGATCGCCTGGGCTTCCAGCCGCACCCGGCCGTGGTCGGTGAACTTGATGGCGTTGGACAGCAGGTTCAGCAGAATCTGCCGCACCCTCAGGTCGTCGATCATCACCTGGCGGTCGACGGGGCCGATGAAGCTGAGTTGCAGGTCCAGGCCTTTGCGGCGAGCGGCCTCGGCCACGATGGCCAGGGTGTCCTGCACGACGGCGCGGGGCGCGGCGGGGGCGAGGTCCAGGGCGACCTCGCCGGCCTCGACCTTGGAGAAGTCGAGGATGTCGTTGACGACGGTCAGCAGCGAGGCGCCTGCCCGGTCGATCAGGGCCAGTTGCCGGCGGGCGTTGTCGGGCAGGTCTTCGCGCTTCAGCAGCACCTCGGTGAAGCCGACGATCGAGGTCATCGGCGTGCGGATCTCGTGGCTCATGGTGGCCAGGAATTCGGTCTTCGCCTTGCCGGCGGCCAGGGCGCGACTATGCGAGGCGCGGGCCACACGTGTGCGGCCGACCCACAGCCGCTTCATGCGCTTCTGGTCGGAGATGGCCATGGCGGTCGCGAGGCTGGTGAAGAAGCAGATCGCGATCAGGAACTGCACGCTGCGGGTCCGCTCGGTCAGGCTCCAGGCCACGCCGTCGGAAAGCGGAGCCTGCACCACCATGATCGAGGCGATGACGCCCATGATCAGCGCCCCGATGGCCGCGCCGCGCGGGCCCAGGCGGAAGCTGATCAACGCCATGACGGGGAAGAACAGCAGGGCAAGCGGGAAACGCATGGGCATGAAGACGATGACGCCCACCGCTGCGAGGATCGCATAGAGGCCCAGTTCTTCCAGCGGCGGGCGCTGGAAGTCGCGCATCATCTTCGGCCGCACCGCCAGAAGGATCGCCGGCAGGACGATCGCCATGCCCAGGGCGTGGCCGTAGAACCAACTGGCCAGCACGACGTCGAAACTGCGTCCGTAGAGCGTGAAGACATCGGCGGCGAGGATGCTGGTGAGCGCCGCAGCCGGTGCGACCGCCAGTCCGATCAGCTTGGCGAGCCGCGCGAAGCTCGTGAGGCGAAGATCGGGGCCGCAAACCTTGACCGCGATCCAGGCGGCGAGCGCCGCCTCGGCCATGGTCAGGAACGGAAAGGTCAGCGAGGCGGCGAGCGTGTTGCCAAGCGCCAGGTTGCAACCGAACTGGAAGACCCAGCAGACGGCGCCGAACACCAGGCGCGGGCGGAGCGGCAGTAGAAGAAAGCCGGCAGCCAGCACTCCGCCGCCCAGCCACACGGCGGCGATCCCTTCGCCCTCGCGGGTCAAGGCCAGGCTGAAGGCCGTGCTCGCCAGGAAGACGGCGGCCAGGCAAACGCCCAGGGTCAGGTTGTAGAAGCGGGCGTGGCGGGCCGGCATGGGGATTCCCGGAAATTCGGGAAATCCTCTCATGGACTTGGAAAACAAGGCTTTAAGGCTGCGCTTTGCGGGACAGTATGTCGCATGGCCGACATGTCCCCAAAGCAAGAGGGCGACGCCCGGTCACCCGCGCATCGCCCTCTCATTTCAGATCCTTTGGAGGGATCCGCGCCGCAAGGTCGGGGAGCGCGCCTTCGATGTGGGGGAGCCCCCACGGGTTTCGGCCACGTCCACGGTCTTTGCGGGAAGGTTCCGGGTCTCCCTGGTTCCGTCCTCGAAAGAACCTTCCGCTCGCTGAGCGCCCCGGTGGTGGGCCGGTCGCCTGCGCCGCAGTTCCTCTCGGCGGATTGACGTTCCCACCAGGGCCTCTATGACGCAATCACCGCCTGCTTGCGCCCTGTGCGCATCCATGGGGTGAACCGGTGGAAAGGCTGTGCAAGAGCCAGCCAGCGGTTTTTGAGCGCCCTCGCCGACCGTGATGTGCGGATTTATCCACAGGAATGCGAAGCTTGGCGTCTCTCCGGGCAGATTCGCCCTAACCCTGTTACGCCGCCTCGTCCTATTCGACCTCTCATGGCTCTGGTCATGGTTAAGGCGGCTCAATCATCAGGCAGGCGGGTGATCACCGCGCTGATCCTGGCTGGCGGCCTCGCGGCGCACGCCAATGCGCAGGCGATAGAGCTGACCGCAGCCCAAAGGCGGGCGGTGAACGCGGCCGACCTGCCGCGCAATTCGGTGGTGTTCGCCGGAACCGACCTGGTCGTGGCCATTCGCGATCACGGCGCGCGCAGCGCCGGAGGCGGGATCGTCGAGGGGGTCACCTTGCAGGGGGAGGTGACTTCCGAGGAGACCGCCCAGGCGCTGGGCTATCGCTCCATGCGCTCGACACTCAACGTCGACTGCGTTCGCCGCCGGGACCTTGTCACCAGGATGACAGTTTACGCCCAGGCGAACGCTAAGGGCCTGGCCATCGTCCGCCAGGTTCCGGGAGACTGGGCTCAGCCCTCGCCCGGAGCCTATCTGGCCGCCGTCAATCGGGCGATCTGCGGGACCGAACCTGGCCTGGCGAAGGCCCCGCCGCCCAAGGCTGCTCCCAGGCCGCAGCCGCGCACGCGAGCCGAAGCCGTGGAAGCTCCGCCGCCGTCAGCCCCCTCGGGCCCGGTGCTGGCGGTCGCGGTCGACGACGATCCGGACACGCCGATGACAACGGCGATCGAGGCCGGCTTCAGGACCCGCTCCACTACGCCTCCACCGCCTGCGGTCGAACAGGCGCTCGCGGCCGCGCCGCCTTCGCCTCCGGCCCTGAGGGGCCCGGTCTCCGAACCGCCACCGAAGAAGGCGGCGTCGTCGCAGCCGTCCGCCCATTCCGCGAGTCCGGGCAAGGTCGCCGTGCAGGTGGCCGCGTCGGCGACGGAAGCGCAGGCGCGTGAGGCTCTCACTCGCCTGAAACGCCGGGTCGCCCCGCCGCTATCGACGGAGGTGCGCACGGTCGTCGTTGATGGGCGCACCTATCATCGAGCGATCATCAAGGGCTTCCAGACGCGTAACGAGGCGCAGGCCTTCTGCGCCTCGCTCGGCTCGGAGTGCTTCGTGCGTTAGCGCGCCAGGGCCTCGCGGCGCTCTTCGAGTTCGAGCCACTCTTCCTCGGCTGCGCCCAGTTCGTTGCGGGCAGCTTCCAGCGTGGCGCTGATGCGAGCGAAACCAGAGGGGTCGCGGGCGTAGAGGTTCGGATCGGCCAGCTCGGTTTCCAGCTTCGCGATCTTGCCCGGCAGGTTAGCGATCAGGGCGTCCAGTTCCTGCAGCCGCCGCTGATCCTTGTAGGAGAGCTTGGTGGGCTTGGAGGGTTCTGGCCTCGGGGCAGCGGGCTTGGGCGCGGCGGCCTGTGGCGTTGCGCCATCGGCGACGGAGCGGAAGAAGCCGGGGTTCTGGGACAGGAAATCCTGCCAGCCGCCGGGGGTTTCGACGACCCTGCCATGGCCGTCCAGGGCGATGGTGGAGGTGGCCAGGCGATCGACGAAGTCGCGGTCGTGGCTGACCAGGATGAGGGTGCCCTCGTAGTCGGCCAGCAGGTCCTCCAGGAGGTCCAGCGTATCCATGTCGAGGTCGTTGGTCGGTTCGTCGAGGACCATCAGGTTCGCCGGGGACGCCAGGGCCCTGGCCAGCAGCAGGCGGTTGCGCTCGCCGCCGGACAGGCTGCGCACGGGCTGGCGCAACTGGCTGTCGGTGAACAGGAACTCCTTGGCGTAGGCGGCCACGTGCTTGGGCTGGCCGCGCACCATCACCTGGTCGCCGCCCAGCGGCGTCAGCACGTCGCGCAGGGTCATCTCGGGCTTCAGGTCGGCCCGGCCCTGGTCGATGTAGGCGATCTCCAGGTTCACCCCGAGGTTCACCGAGCCGGAGTCGGGCGGGAGCTCGCCCAACAGCAGCTTGACCAAGGTGGTCTTGCCCGCGCCGTTCGGGCCGACGATGGCCACGCGGTCGCCGCGAATGATGCGGGTGGAGAAGTCCTTCACCAGCGTCCGGTCGCCGAAGGCCTTGGAGATGTGCTTCGCCTCGGCGACGCGCTGACCGGAAAGCCCGGAACTCGCCAGGCCCATGGAGAGATCGCCGCGGACCTCGCGCATGCGCTCGACCTTGGTCTTGCGCAGCTCCATCAGCGCCCGGCGGCGGCCTTCGTTGCGGGCGCGGCGACCGGTGACGCCGCGGCGCAGCCAGTATTCTTCCTTCTCCAGCTGCTTATCGAGGCGGCGAGCGTCCTCGGCCTCGGCGGCGAGAATGCGTTCGACCCATTCGTCGAAGGCCGCAAAACCCTTGTCTAGCCGGCGGACCTTGCGGTGTTCGAGCCAGAAGCAGCGGTTGGTGACGCGCTCCAGGAACGCCCGGTCGTGGCTGACGATGACGAGGGCGGCGCGGGAGTTGGCGAGCTCGGCCTCCAGGGTCTCGATCGCCAGGATGTCCAGGTGGTTGGTCGGCTCGTCCAGCAGGATGACGTCCGGCTCCTCGGCGAAGGCGCGAGCCAACGCCACACGGCGGATTTCGCCGCCCGAGAGGCCGGTGGCCGGCTTGGCCGGATCGACGCCGAACAGTTCAAGCGCCGCTTCGCCGCGGTGGGGTTCGGCGCCGCCGGCCACCACGTAGTCGAGGAGCGTCTCACCGGTGATGTCCGGCTCCTGCGGCACATAGGAGATCCGTATCGCAGGCTGGACCGTGCGCTCGCCATCGTCGGCCTGGATCGCGCCCGCCAGGATCTTGAGCAGGGTCGACTTGCCCGCGCCGTTGCGGCCGACCAGGCAGGCGCGCGAGCGTGGCTCCACGGCGAGATCGACGCCGTCGAACAGCATCTTCGGCCCGTCGGCGAGACGGACATCCTTCAGGGCGAGAACGGGGGGCTTCATCGGCGAAGGCAAATAGCGATCCCTGCGCGCCGATGCGACCCCTCAGTTGGGTTCTTCGTACCTCAGATCGGGCGCGGGCGGCAGGGTGAGCTGCGGCGTGGCCACCTGCGGCGGCGGAACTACCACGGGCGGTCCTTCCAGGGC
>JAEXKM010000006.1 GCA_023445705.1 Pseudomonadota bacterium | reverse complement strand
GCTTCGAACGACGTTCCACAATCGCCCCTTGGTCGCAGGCGCAGACAAATGCGGTGGATCGCCGGGCCCCCTTGATGAGTGTTCGCCGGGCGTCGAGAAGCTTGTCGGAGACAAACTAACCGGCGGGGGTCTGGCTGCCGTTCGCGAACTCAGGCCCCTAGGCGACGGCTGTACCAGGCTGAAGACGACTGCCTGCGAGGCTGGCCGGCGCCCCCACTCTTTCGCGCTCCTGAGCCCTACTCCGGATGGTAAACAAGGTAGGCCGCGCCAGCGAAGAGCTTCTCGAGCACGTCGTCTGGCGGGCGGCCGTCTGGATACGACGACATGGTCGCCGCCATGCCACGGCCCAGAGCCCAAAGCGCAAAAGCGGCGACGGACTTGTGCTGCGCAGGAATGCGATGGTCGGCTACGACCGCAGCTTCATACGCCAGGAAAGACTCGTGCTCGGCGTGCCGCAGGCTCTCATGTCGCGACATCAGCCGTTCGTCGAACATGAGCGAAAAGAGTTCTGGGTTTTCCTGAGCAAACCCGAAGAAGGCCCGCGCCCCGCCACGGATTGGGGACTCATCGTCCGACTGAAGAGACATGATGTCGGCGCGCAGGTCGGCAAAGCCTTGGATGGCCAGGTTTAAGAGCAGATCGTCCTTGCTGGCGAAGTAGTGATACATCGAGGCGGCGCCGATACCGCCCGCGACTGCGATGGCCCGAAGGTTCAGCTTCTCCACCCCCCGCTCGGACAATACCTTGGCTGCGGCGCGCAGCGCCTTGGCCTTCAGGCTTCCGACTTCGTGGGAAGGTTTTGGCGTCTTCATCGTTCTGACCCAGACAGACAGTTCACGGGCATTGCGGGGACCCGCCGATCGCGTTCCGATAGGCTTGGGGGCCACGGCGTTCGATCCCTGGCCGGCGTGATTGGGCCGCACTGCTGGGGAGCCGTTGATCGGCCCCGTCGCATCGGTCATTGGGAAGGCCCACGGCCTAGGCTGCGCACGGTCTTCGGCAGCGCTCCGCGGTCCAATTCGGCGGCTCAATCGCGCTCCCTCCCGCTTGGCTGCACGGCCTAGGCTGGATGTTGGACCCGCAGGCGGGTCTGCATGACGGCCCGTCACGGTCTCAGCTCGACCATCACGCCGCAGTCGAGGCGCCGCCAGGCCGCGCGACGCCCCTCAGCCACAGTCTAGTGTTGGCTTTCCGGCAGCATCAGTTCCAGGCCGTCGAGGCTGCCGACGAGCTTGATCTGACAGCCCAGCCGAGAGTTGGGGGTCACGTTTTCCGCAAACTCAAGCATGCTGCGCTCCATCTCCGATTGGGGTTCGAGCTTCTCGAGCCAGGCGTCCGGGACATAGACGTGGCAGGTCGCGCAGGCGCAGGCGCCGCCGCAGTCTCCATCGATCCCCGGCACCCCATTTCGCACGGCGCCTTCCATGACGCTGGTCCCATCCGGAACCTCCACTTCACGGGTTTCGCCGCCAAAAATCTGGTAGATGAGCTTAGGCACTCGTTCCTCCTTTCCTAATAGGTCAGGGAGGGTTGAAAGGCTTGAAACGGCGTTCGAAAAGGCCTGATCGCGCCTAACAGCTGCGACGTCGCGTCCGTCGTTGAAAATCGGGCACACCGCAACGCGCCGGGCGTTCGCACCTGTGCCGCCCCTGGAGGACGAAGCTGCGCGCAGATGACTATCGCGCAGGTCCAGCATCGCTCGCGATTGCCAGCTGGGCGTGGTCCAGCAGAAACGCAGCGCCCGCAAACAGGCGCTGAGTGAGCGCGGCCGCGCATTGATCAGCCGGTTGCGATGAGATTATTCCGGCGATCCCGCGTCCGAGCGCCCAGATCGCAAGGGTCGCGTTCGACTGGTGCTCGCGTGGAATGCGATCATCAGCCTGCACGGCCGCCTCGTAGGCATGTAGGGCCCGCGCTTCGGCCGCACGCAGGACTTCGTGACGTGCGAGGAGGCGCGAATTGAACATTAACGAGAAAAGCGCCGGCTGCGCGCAAGCGAAGTCTACAAAGGCTCGTCCCCCCGCACGCATCGACGAGCCGAAGTCCGGATCGCTCTGCAGCCGGATCATTTCACGGTGCAGGTGGTCAAATCCGCGGACAGCCAGATGTAGCAGCAAATCGTCCTTGCTACCGAAGTAGTGGTACATTGAGGCGATGCCGATGCCCGCCAGATCGGCGATCGCGCGCAGGTTCAGATCTTCCACGCCCTGGCTTGCTAGAATTTTCTCGGCAGCGGCCACAGCTCTGGACTTGAGATTGTTCACCTCGAGCGAGAGGTGCTTGGCCCGGCCCTTGGCTCCGCGCATCAATGCGCTGGGTTGATCATCAGCTGGGGTTGCAACCGCATTGAAGTCGTGCGCGCCGCCAGACCGGGCGATCCAGTCGGGCGCACCCTCGTGCGGCTCGAAGCGAGAACCAGCCTCCTGATGCGCGGTCGCTTTTCCTTGCAACATCACCATCCCTCACACGATCAGAGCACCTCGCGGGCGAGCGCCCCCAGCTGCGTTGAAATGAACGGCGCCAGCTACGGTTCGAAGCTGGCGCCGTTGGACTATCCGTCCTTGGCGGTCCGCTCCGGCGCAGCCGGGAAGAAGACCTTGTCGGCGGCGGCGGCCACATCCTGGGCGGTATAGGGCCGTCCCGGGGCGAAGCCGTCCGTCTGCATCATCTTGATCTCCCGCACGCCACGGAAGGAGACCGCCAGCACCTTGCCGGTGTGGTCGGCGGCCAGGTCCGAGGCCATGTAGAGCACGCCAGGCGCGACGTTCTCCGGGAGCGACAGCGGATCCGGCTCTTGATCGCGTCGGCCCGGCAAATCCGAGGTCATGCGGGTGAAGGCGCCGGGGGCCAGGCCCATGACGCGGATGCCGTACTTGCGTCCCTCGATCGAGAGTACGCGCATGAAGCCATAGATGCCGGCCTTGGCCGCGCCGTAGTTCGACTGGCCGAAGTTGCCGTAGAGACCTGAGGTCGAGGACGTCATGATGATCGTCCCAGGCTTGCCGTTGTCCTTCATCCACTTCCACACCGGCATGGTGCAGCAGTAGGTGCCCTTCAGGTGGACCTTCACGACCAGGTCCCAGTCCTGCTCGGTGGTGTTGGCGAAGGTCTTGTCGCGCAGGATGCCGGCGTTGCAGACCAGGATGTCGACCTGGCCGAAATTATCCAGGGCGGTCTTGAGGATGTTCTCGCCGCCCTCGATGGTCGAGACGTCGTCGGTGTTGGCCGCGGCCCTGCCGCCGGCCGCGATGATGTCGTCGACCACCTTCTGCGCCGCGCCCCGGTCCGAGCCCGAGCCGTCGCGCGGTCCGCCCAGGTCGTTGACGACGACCGCCGCGCCTTCCTTGGCGAACAGCTTGGCGTAGGCCTCGCCCAGCCCGTTCCCTGCGCCCGTAATGATGGCGACTTTTCCGTCCAGCAGACCCACGCGCGTTCCTCCTCCGCAACTTTCGCTCACCCGACGATCAGCGCGCGTAAGCGTCCTGTTGCGGCGGGTCACCTGCCGATCGCCATTACCACTTCGCTCGACACGGTACTCGTTCGTAAACACATTGGCCGCAAGCGACAAGAGCCGCAGGGGAAAGTTCACCTAGGGGCAACCTCGGGCCAAAGCGGCGGCCGCCGCAAGATCCAGCCGGAATGGGCGCTGCGCGACGTGGCCGCGGCAAAGCGCCACCCGTCGA
>JAEXKM010000002.1 GCA_023445705.1 Pseudomonadota bacterium | reverse complement strand
TCCGTCTCGATGCTGCGCATCGATCCACCTCCCCCAGCGGGGGAGGATCTAAATCAGAGCAGATGCTCCCCGTTGGGGGAGCTGTCGGCGTAGCCGACTGAGGGGGCCTCGCCGGGAGGCGAGGTTGACGGCTCCGCGTGCCACTTCCCCCAGAGGGGGAGGATCTTCGGTTAGGCCATTGCGGCGCGCTTGGGCTCGACGAGGACGCCGAGCTCGCGGGCGACGCGTTCGACCGTGGCCAGGACTTCGGCGATCTGCTCGTGGGTGTGCGCGGCGCTGATGCTGGAGCGCAGCAGCGGGCGGCTGTCGGGCGTGGCCGGCGGCAGGGCGAGGTTCAGATAGACCCCATTCTGCAGAAGGGCGTTCCACATCATCACGGCGCTGACTTGATCGGGCATGGCGACCGCCACGATCGGGCTGCAGTTCGGGCCGGTCTCGAAGCCGAGGTTGCTGAGGCCCTCATAGAGATGGCGGGCGTTCTCGTGCAGCTTGTGACGCAGGGCAGGGGTTTCCTGGACCTTGCGCAGGGCGGTCAGGGTCGAGGCGACCACGGCCGGCGGCAGCGAGGCGGTGAACATGTAGGGCCGGCAGACGACGCGCAGCACTTCGAAGTTCGGCAGGTCGGAGACCACGAAGCCGCCGACGGAGCCAAGGCTCTTGGAGAAGGTGCCGACCACGATGTCGACATCGTCCTCGACGCCGACTTCCTCGGCCAGGCCGCGGCCGTTCTCGCCCAGCACGCCCATGGAGTGGGCTTCGTCCACCAGGAGATAGGCGCCCATCTCCTTCTTGACGGCGACCATCTCCTTGAGCGGAGCGACGTCGCCGAGCATGGAATAGATGCCTTCCACCACGACCAGCTTTTCGCCGGGGGTGTCCTTCAGGCGACGCAGGCGCTTGTAGAGGTCTTCCGGGTCGTTGTGACGGAAGCGGGTGACCTCGGCATGGCCCATGCGCGCGCCGTCATAGATGCTGGCGTGGCTGTCGGCGTCGAGGATCAGGTGGTCGTCCCGGCCGACCAGGGTCGAAAGCAGGCCGAGATTGGCCTGGTAGCCGGTGGTGAACACCATGGCGTGCTTGCGGCGATAATAGTCCTTCAGGGCCTCCTCGAGAGCGACGTGGCCCTCGTAGCTGCCGTTCGCGATGCGCGAACCCGTGGTCCCGGTGCCGCGCTCGCGCACCGCCTTCACGGAATCCTCGATGCAATCGGGGTCGAAGGTGAGGCCCAGATAGTTGTTGGTCCCCAGAAGGATGGTCTTGCGACCGTTGATCACGCCCTCGGTGGGCGAAATCACCGAGTCGAAGCGGACGCTGAACGGGTCAGCCGAGGAATTACGGATCGCCTCATACGCGCCGCGTTGGGCGGCGTGCCTGTCGAGCAGGGCCATTGCTCAAGCCTTGTTTCGGATGGTGTCAATGAGGGACGACAGGTCGCCCACGGTTTGGACTTCGCTCAGCCGATCGATCGGGATCGAGATGTCGAAGTGATCCTCGAGCTCCATGACAATGTTCATGAGCGCAAGCGAGTCTACCGCGAGGTCGCGGGAAATGTCGGACGCGGCCGTGACGTGCAGGCTGCGACCTAGAACCGTCTCGGCGGCGCGCGCCACCTCA
The DNA here is from genome assembly GCA_023445705.1 of Pseudomonadota bacterium. Taxonomy (GTDB): domain Bacteria; phylum Pseudomonadota; class Alphaproteobacteria; order Caulobacterales; family Caulobacteraceae; genus Phenylobacterium. The sequence continues at coordinate 11,296 of JAEXKM010000002.1, read as the reverse complement.
CTGACGGTGGGGTCTGAGATCAAATCCATGATGTCTTGATGCGTCCCCCTCGAACGATCATCCGTGATCGTCGCATGTTTGGCGTCGTTCGCCGAGTGGGCCTGCTGTACCTTTTTTCAGATGTGTCGTTGAACTGCCGAAGTTGACGCCACTAGCGACGTAGCCGTGGACGCTATGTAGGAAGCCCGCGCGCAGATCGTAATGCGGTTTCGGCAGCACATAGGGCTGTTCCTCAGGTCGAATCGCCCAGTCGCGGTGGCGAATCTCCCGGACCTTTCCCGCCGTGATCATGGGGGCGTGGCCCGAGCGGGGCGCGAGTGCGCTGAAGGCGGCCGCGATATTGAGCGCAACACCTGGAATTCTAACGAAAAACGGTGATCGGTCGAAAATCCTGGCAGCGGTCTGCATGATCTCGCGCCAGCCGTAGCCGTAGGGGTGGCCGTCGGAGAGCGCGACGACGAAAGGCGGTGGCTGTGCGGCCAAGGCGACGATCTGTCGCGCTGCGTCCTCCACGTGCATGAGCGTGATGCTGGCCTGCGAATCAAGCAGCGGCAGGACCGGGCTGGAGGCCGCCAGTTCGAAGAGCGGCAGGGTCTCCGGATCGTCCGGCCCATAGAGCGCCGGGGGGCGCACGACGCCCAGCCGATCGCCGAGCACGACGCGCGCAGCCTCTTCGCCGGCGCGCTTGCTGGCGGCGTAGTCGGAGAGGTCCGGCTCGCGGGCCGCCAGGCTGGAGACCAGCAGCATCCGCCCGGGCGTGCGCTGGGCCAGGCGGCGGGTTCCCTCGACATTGACCGCGTGGAACTGCTCGCCGGTCCAGGCCTTGGTGAGGCCGGCGAGGTGAACGACGAGGTCGGCGCCGGCGCAGAGCCGGTCGAGGGCGGCTTCGTCTGCGAGGTCGCCGATGACCACCTCCGGCTCGATGTCCTGCCAGAGCGGATGGATCGGATCCTTGCGGGCCAGGATGCGAACCTGCCAGCCGGCCTTGTGGAACTGGCGCACGACATGGCGGCCGAGGAAGCCGGTGGCGCCGGTGACGGCGGCGAGGCGGGGTTTAGTGGGCACAGAGCCGCGTGCGCGGGCCGCGCATTTCAAGTGTCATCCCGGCTGCAGCGAAGCGGAAGGCCGGGATCCATGAACTCCAGATCGACGTCCTGACCAGCGGGATCTGGTGCGTATGGGGCCCGGTCTTCGGCTTGTGGCCGAAACCGGGATGACGGGGGTGATTGGCCTCCGCCACCCTACGCGACCGCTTCGGCCTGGGCGGCGAGGTAGCCCGCGCGCGCGCGGGAGCGGCTGAGCTTGCCCGAGGAGGTCTGGGGCAGGGCGTGGCCGCCGACCAGGTTCACCTGGGCTTCGACGCCGTGGCGCAGGCGCAGGAGGTCGGTGACGTCCTGGACGAGGCGGGCGCGGACCTCGGCGTCGCTGCTGCGGCTCTGAACGAGGACAATAACGGCTTCCTCGCCGTCCATCGGGACGGAGAAGGCCGCGACGTCGCCGCTGCGCAGGCCGGGGATCTCAGCCTCGGCGGTCCATTCGAGGTCTTGCGGCCAGATGTTGCGGCCGTTGAGGATGATCAGGTCCTTGATGCGCCCGGTGATGACGATCTGGCCCTCGGAGAAGTAGCCGAGGTCGCCGGTGTCGAGCCAGCCGTCGGGACCGAGGATGTCGGCGCTGGCCTGGGGCTGTTCGAAATAGCCCTTCATGAGGCTGGGGCCGCGGGCGAAGATCCGGCCCACCTGACGTTCGGCCAGGACATCGCCGTACTCGTTGCGGACCTGCAACTCGTGATGAGGAAGGGGCGGGCCGCAGCGGGCGAAGTCGCGAGCGCGGGAGCCTTCCGTCGCCGGGACGGCTAGGGCGTCCTGCTCGAGCCGGTCGACATCGAGGGTTTCGGCCACCAGGCCTTCCCCCAGGGGGGCCATGGTGAGCGCCAGGGTCGCTTCGGCCATGCCGTAGCTGGCGACATAGGCCTTGGGCGAGAACCCGACGCCGGCAAAGGCCTTTTCGAACTCCCGCAGGGGCGGGAGGCGGATCATGTCGCCGCCGAGGCCGGCGATGCGCCAGCCCGAGAGGTCCAGGTGATCGATGGCCGCGTTCTGCGCACGGCGGGCGCAGAGCTCGTAGCCGAAGGTCGGACTGTAGGAGACGGTCGCGCCGTTGCGGCCGATGAGGTCGAGCCAGAGCAGCGGGCGGCGTACGAAGGCGCCGGTGGGCATCAGGTCCACCGACATCTGCGCGCAGAGGGGGCTGAGCAGGAACCCGACCAGGCCCATGTCGTGATAGAGCGGCAGCCAGGAGATCGCCCGGTCGGCCGGCTTCACCTGCAGGCCATCGCGCGTGATGGCGACGGCGTTAGCCATGAGGGCCCTGTGCGTGACGAGCACGCCGGTCGGGAAGCGGGTGCTGCCCGAGGAGAACTGCAGGTAGCAGGGATCGTCGGGGCCAATGACCGGCAGGTCGATGGCCGCGTCGGAGGGCAGGTCGGCGAGGACGCCGGCGAAGGTCAGGCCCTGGTCGGCTGCGATCTCGGCGATCCATTCGGCCAGGCCGGCCGGGCCGACGAGAGCGCTGGCCTTGGCGGCGGCGAGCATGCGGCGGATCTGGTCGACATAGGCCACGCGGCCGCCGAGCGGCGTGGGCAGCGGCAGGGGTGCGGGAAGCAGGCCCGCATACTGGCAGGCGAAGAAGGCGCGAACGAAGTCGCCGTCGGTCTCGGCGATCAGGCCGACCCGGTCGCCGGGGACGAGGCCCGCGGCCAACAAGCGCTGGGCGTAGTCGAGAGCCTGCTCGCGCAGGGCCTGGTAGGGCAGGACCTCGGCCAGCTCACCGCGCAGGCCGTGGAGGTTGACGCCGGTCGCGCCCTGGGCGGCGAAGTCCAGCGCCGCAACGAGCGTCGGAAAGTCGGCCAGCCGTACGTCGCGCTCGGGTTGGGTGGGGGTGATCATAACGTCCCGCCTTTCGCTCTCTTCGGGGCGGTAACGCAAGAGTTTACTGCGCGGCCTTCGCCTGGGCCATCACCCGGCGGAGGCTGATGAGCAGCCCGAGCGCCGTGGCCGCGGCGGCCGCCACCAGCACGGCGCCGCCGCCTTCGAGCCCGTACCGCTCGATCACCTGGGGCAGGGCGATCAGGAAGACGATGGCGACGATGAGGCGCACGCGCACCACGAGGCCGGGACGCCCCATGGAGACCAGCATCGGCTCCAGCGGCAGGGCCCAGACGCCGATGACCGCGGCGCCGACCTGCCAGATCATGGTGTGGGCGGCCGGCGCGAAGGCCTCGCCCATGATCAGGCTGAGTAGGGGCTCTCCGGCGAAGATGGCGACCAGCAGGAGCAGGGTGGCGAAGCCGCCGCCGACCACGCCGATCCGAATCGCCAGCTTGTGCATGTCGGCTTCCGTGCCGGCGGCGCGCGCCTTGGCGAGTTCCGGATAGAGCGCGGGGATCAGCAGGCGGGCCGGCTTGGCCAGGGCGTCGGCGATCTGACGCGCCACGCGCCAGAGGCCGGCGTCGGTGGCGCCGACCACCGCCCCGACGGTGAGGGTGGCGACGTGGGTGAAGGCCACGTCCAAGGTGCTGGAGGCGTTGGTGGCCCAGGCGAACCGCCAGGCGCCGGGCATGCCGGCGGTCAGCGGTCCGGACCAGGGGAAGTCCCGCAGCATGTCCCGGCGGCCGAGCTCGCGCCAGGCGAGGACGGCGACATAGAGGAAGGCGGCGACCGAACCGGCGCCCCAGGTGATCAGGAAGAAGCCGACCGGGGCGTCGATGGCGAAGCCGATAATCCCGCCGACGAGCCTGACCGCCGAGGAGATCGCCTGCTGCATCGAGAGCAGGGCGAACCGGTCGAAGAGCCGGAGCAGCCCGATCTGGCAGGCCGGCGCCAGGCTGCCGATGGTGAGGGCGTAGAGGGCGGCCTCGCCGCGCATATGCTCGGGCAGGCCGAGCGCCGGGCCGAAGACCAGGGAGCCGACGACGCCGACCGCGACGCCGACCACGGCGCTGATCAGGTCGAGGACGACGCCGAACCGGACGACGCGCTGGAAGTCTTCGCGCCGGCCCTCGGCCAGGGGCGCGGCGCCGAACTGCAGCACCGCTTGCCAGGACTGGAAGCGGACCACGTCGCCGACGAACTGGGCGAAGGTGTTGATAAGGACCAGCACGCCGAACTCGGCCACGCCGAGCGCGCGGGCGGCGATGGCCATGTAGCCCAGGCTGATGACCGCGTTGACCGAGCGTCCGCCCAGCAACATGCCAGCGTTGGCGAACACCCGGGCCAGGCCCTCCTTGGCCGCATTGGTCAAGGCGCGGGCCTCGCGCCCAGTCGAATGGCGATGGCCTCGGCCGCGCGCAGGGAGGAGCTGCGGGGCTGGAGGTCGAAGCTCTCGGCGAAGCCGGCCTTCTGCTCGGCCAGGTACCGGTCGTGGCTGGCGATGGCGGAGGCGAGAGAGGCGGGCAGGCCGGCGATGTCGTCCAGCACAGGGCCGTAGAGCCAGTGGCGATAGCTCTCATCGCCGCGCCAGGCGACGCCATGGGCGTTGAGGAACACCGCCGGTTTGGGCGTGCGCAGGAACTCGTAGATCTGACTGGAAACGTCGCCGAGATAGAGGTCGGCGACCCGAGTATAGGTCATGTCGATCGCCGCGGGGCCACCAAGGTCGAGATGCACGCGGGGATGGCCTTCGAAGCGCTCCAGGGGGGCGCGGTCAGGGGCGGCGGGCTGGTCGAATAGGCGCACGTGCGGCGCGAAGATCAGGTTGAAGCGGCCGTCCTCGGCGATCTGCTCGACGGCCTCGAGGCCCCAACGCGGCCAGGAGGAGAGGCGCGGAGCGAAGTGGGGATTGTAGACGACGACGGGCTTATCGTCGGCGAAGGGGCTCTGCGGGTGCGGGGCCAGGGCCTCGACCATGTCGAACTTCGGGTAGCCGACCATGGCGCAGTTCTCGGGGCGCACGAAGGCCGGGACCATGCGGTCGCGCTGCTTGGGGCCGGCGGCCATGACCAGGTCGAAGACGCCCAGGCGCGGCTCGAAGGGGCCTCCGCGGTCGCCGGCGCCGTGCTGGGTATAGACGAGCAGCGGCCGCTTCACCCCGAGGCGGCGAATCAGGGCGGTGGTGCGCTCCGGCGCTACGATGGCGTCGTAGCCGGCGAACACGCCAAGGTTGGCGGCCAGCATAGCGGCCTTGGGCGGGGTGGAAGCTTCGCCAGGATGGAAGTCGCGCAGCCAGCGCGGGCCGAGCAGGCGCTGGTTCACCGGCGCGCCGCCGAGGGTCGTCAGGGCCTCGTCGATATAGTCCAGGTGCGCGGCCGAGGTGGCGGCTAGGTCGACCTGGAACTGCGGCCAGTTGCGGGCCAGCTCGATAGCGATCGAGAGGCTGTGAAGGATCTGGTGGGTCTGCGCGATGTAGAGGAAGCAGACCTTCTTGGCGGGTTCGGCCACGGCTTAGTTCTGCGGCGTGAAGCGGCCGCGGACGCCGCCCTTCATGATCAGGCGATCGCCCTTTTCCTCGACCTGGTAGTCGCCCGATTGGACCTGGTTCTGGCCGCTGTCGACGCGTAGCCCGCTCTGGCCGCTGACCGTGCCGGTGCGGGTGTCGATGGCCGCGCGCTCAGCGGAGAACTTCGCGCCGGCGCCGTTGTCCATGCGGACGTCTCCGGTCAGCACCAGGGTGTGGGCGGGTTCGTCGTAGACCCCGTCCCGGGCGGTGGCGGTCTGGGCGCCCCCATCCTTGTTGCGCAGCAAGAGCACCGGGGCGGTGATCAGGATGCGCCCCTCGACCTTGGGATCGCGCACTCCCCGGTCGCCGGTGATGCGGAAGGCGCGGCCATCGGCGCTCTGTCCGGAAAAGTGCGGGCGGATCATAGCCGAGGCGGCGGTGGGCAGGCTCGGCTCCGGCTCGGCCGCCAGGCTGCGGACGGCGACCTGGACGATGCAGGCGATGACCAGCAGGCCAGCCGCGACGGGCAGGCCGCGCTTCAACAGGGCGACGACCGACAGGCGCTTTTCGCGCCGCTCGGCTCCATTCGAAAGGGCGTCGGCCTGGATGGCCATGGCTGGTCCTCTGCACGCGGGCCGATACGCGGCCGACGGCGGAGAGATACGCCTCTTTTTCCGGCGCGCCACGCCCCAGATGTGGATCAGGGCTTATTCAGCACTATCTGAAAGACTGGAGCACGGAGAAAAGACAGGTGCGCGAGCGCACGACGGGGTTCTGGGGCGACCTTCAATGCTGAGTTTTCTGATGGCCATTGCTGGCGTCGTGCTGATATGCGCGGGGGCGGCGGGGCTGTACCTGGCCTACCGTCGCGAGCGGCGCGACGGTTCCTGATCTGCGACCTTCGGTAGCGGGCCGCTGTATGTCGGCATGCCGAATGTTATATCCGTTATTCGAGTCCGGGTGGGACGCAGAAACAATTGGCCATGATGCTGAACACGAATGTTGAGAAGGCGATCATCCTGAGCGCCGGCCAAGGCCGGCGACTGTCGCCGCTGACCGATGACCGCCCGAAGTGCCTGATCGACCTGTCCGGCAAGACTGTGCTGCACTGGCAGCTACAGCACCTGGCCGAGGCCGGAATCAAGGAAGTCGTGGTCGTCACCGGATTCGGCGCACCGCAGGTCGACGCCGAGATCGAACGGCTGGCCCTGCCGGGGCTGACCGTGCGGACGATCTTCAACCCCTTCTACAGCGTCACCGACAATCTCGCGACCTGCTGGCTGGTGCGGGACGAGATGAGCGGGCCGTTCCTGCTGCTCAATGGCGACACCCTGTTCGAACCGGCGATCGCCCAGCGGCTGCTGGCTGCGCCCGAGGCGCCGATCACGGTGACCATCGACCGCAAGGGCGACTACGACTCCGACGACATGAAGGTGTTCACTGACGGCGCGCGGTTGCTCGCCATCGGCAAGACGATCACCCACTACGACGCCGAATCGATCGGCTTCCTGCGCTTCTCGGCCGAGGGCGCGGCGATGTTCGTGGCGATGGTCGAGGAGGCCCTGCGCACGCCCGAAGGCCTGAAGCGCTGGTACCTGAGCGCCATCAACGAGATGGCGCAGTCGGGCGACAAGGTGTGCGTGGCGTCGATCGAGGGCCTGGACTGGGCCGAGATGGACTTCCCGCAGGACGTCGTGCGCAATCTGGAACTCACCGAGGCCTGGGTGCAGGCCGAGGAACTGGCCGCCCGCGAAGTGGCGTAGGCCCAGGCGCGACATGGCCGCGCTTTTCCCCTGATGAATGGCGATTACAGGCCGTGGGACCCGCGGCCTGTAATGCTGTCTTAATGCCGGCGCCCAATTTTCTCCCCGGCTGAGTTTGCAGCCAGAAGTGGTGGGGGCGTTAAGAGTGCAGGGTTCGGGAGGAACGGCCAGCGGCCGGGCCGAGATCGTTTTTGTGGACATTGGGATCGACGGCTACGAGACGATCGTCGCCGGTGTCGGCCCGAACGCCGAGGTGGTGCTGATCGACCGCGGTCAGGACGGCTTCGCGCAGATGGCCGAGGCGCTGGCGGGCCGTACTGACATCGACGCCATCCACATCGTCGGGCACGGTCAAGCCGGCGTCCTGATGCTGGGCTCCGCCTCGCTGAACATCGACAATCTGGACGCCTACGGCAGCGAACTCGGCGCGCTCGGGCGGGCGCTCGCCGCCGATGGAGATATCCAGCTCTGGGGCTGCGAGATCGGAGCGGGCGTCGAGGGCCAGGCATTCATCCAGGCCCTGGCCGGCGTCACGGGGGCGGACATCGCCGCCTCGGACGACATCACCGGCGCGGCCGGCGACTGGACGCTGGAGGTCACGGCCGGCGACGTGGCGGCCTCCGCCGCACTGGATGTGGCCAAGCTGGGCGCGTTTCAGGGGAATCTGGCCGGCATGGCGGGGACCCTAAACTTCGATACCGGCGAGGCGACTCCCCTTGGGCCGATCGTGACCGACGGCATGGGCGGCGCCATCGACATCCCCGGGGCCGTCTACCAGATCCTCGCGGCCGGCCCGAACGGGACGCCAACGGGCGTCTCCTGGACCTACTACACCGACTTCGGCACAGGCCGGGACGGTATCGTCGGCGACGAATTATACGGCGATCCGATGGTGATCATTCGCACCGCTGACGGGGCGGAGTTCTCATTCGACGGCATCAGCACCATCAGTTATCTCGGCCTGCAGACCCAGGTGACGTTCGAGGGGTTCCGAGACGGCGCATCGACGGGTTCTGTGACGCTCGGCGTCGACGATTCCGGGACGTACAACAACACCTACACGGTGTCCGATTTCACGCGGTCGGTGTTCCAGAACGTGGACGAGGTCCGGATCACCAATCGTGATCCCATGGGGCTGCAGGTCAACTCCCTCGCCTACGACAACATCGTCTTCGGCGAGGCGGTGAGTTGGCCCTCGGTAAGCGGCAATATCGCCGTGCCGGCGAACGGCAGCTACGCAGCAGGCCAGACACTGAGCTTTACCGTCACGTTCGACGAAGCCGTCACGGTCACTGGGACTGACAGCACGCTTGGCCTGACCATCGGCAGTACGCCCCGCAGCGCGGCGTTCGCTTCCAGCACCACGAACTCGATCACTTACGCCTATACCGTCCAGGCCGGCGACGCCGACCCCAACGGCATCAGCGTCGGCAGTATCAACCTGGGCGCTACAACGATCCGCGATGCGGACGGCAACAACGCGGAACTCTCCCTCGCGGGCCACGTGCCGGCCACGACGGGCATCCTGGTCGATACGGCCGCGCCAACGGTTTCCGGCGTGAGCGTGCCCGCGGGCGCCACCTATGTGGCCGGCCAGCATCTCGATTTCGCCGTCACCTTCAACGAGAACGTGAGTGTTACTGGGACCGACAGCGTGCTCGGCCTGACCATCGGCAGCACTTCACGCGATGCGGTATTCGCCTCCAGCACGGCCAATTCGATCACCTACCGCTACACGATCCAGGCTGGGGACGTGGACGCGGATGGCGTCACCGTGGGGAGCCTTTCGCTGGGCGGCGGCGCCATTCGCGACGCAGCGGGCAACAACGCCGTCCTGACGCTGAACAATGTGGGGGCCACTGGCGGTGTGCTGGTCGACGGCACCGTGCCGTCGGTGGCGGGCCTCATGGGCGTTCCAGCCGACGGCGTGTACGCCGTTGGGCAGACGTTGGACTTTATTGTCACCTTCGACGAGAACGTGACGTTGAGCGGCAATCCCAGCACGCTCGGCCTTAACATCGGCGGGACAGCGCGCAGCGCGTCGGTCACAGCCACGACGGCCAATTCGATTACCTACAGCTACACGGTCCAGAACGGCGACAACGATGGCGACGGCATCTCGGTCACCAGCATTTCTCAGAACGGCGGGACGATCCGTGACACGGCCGGCAACAACGCCAACCTGAGCCTCACCGGGCATCTGCCGTCGACCACGGGTGTCCTGGTCGATGGGGCCGCGCCGTCGGTCAGCGGCAACATCACAGTGCCGGCCAACGACACGTATTCCGCCGGCCAGACGCTGAGCTTCACTGTGACCTTCGATGAGAATGTCGTGGTCACAGGTTCGGACGCAGTACTCGGGCTCATGATCGGCGGCACGGCGCGGGACGCGGTGTTCGTCTCCAGCACGGCGAATTCGATCACCTTCGACTACACGGTCCAGGCCGGCGACACCGACGCCAACGGCATCACCATCGGCGGTATCACTCTGGGGGCGACCACGATCCGCGACGCCGCCGGCAACGACGCTGTCGTGTCGCTGAGCGGCCATTTGCCCGCCACCGCCGGCGTGTTGATCGACACCACCGCTCCGGGAGTGACCACCGTAAGCGTGCCCGCGAGCGCTACCTATGGCGTGGGGCAGGACCTCGATTTCGTCGTCTCCTTCGACGAGAACGTGGTCGTCACGGGGACCGACAGCGCCATTGGTCTGACGATCGGCTCGACCGCCCGGAGCGCCGAATTCGTGTCCGGCGCCGGCAACACCGTCACCTACCGCTACACCGTGCAGGTGGGCGACGTGGACGCCGATGGGATCACTGTCGGCGCACTCTCGCTCGGTGGATCGACCATCCGCGATGCGGCCGGAAACGACGCCGTCCCGACACTGAACAGCGTAGGAAACACGAGCGCCGTGCTGGTTGACGGCGCCCCGCCGCCCGGCGTGACGGGCGATATCGAAGTTCCGGCCGACGGCACTTATATCGTGGGGCAGACCCTGAGCTTCACGATCACGTTCGCCGAGAACGTGACGGTCACGGGAACCGACAGCACGCTGGGGCTGACCATCGGCGGTACGGCGCAGAGCGCGACGTTCGCTTCCAAGACGGCAAACTCGATCACCTACAGCTACGTGGTGCAGGCGGGCGACACCGACGCCGACGGCGTCACGGTGGGTGCGATCTCGCTGGGCACGAGCACCATCCGCGACGCCGGGGGCGCGGACGCTGTTCTGGCGCTGTCGGGCCACGTGCCGGCCATGACGGGCGTCCTGGTGGACACCACTGCGCCGGCCTTCGTGAGCGCGAGCGTCAACGGCGCGACGCTGGTCATGACCTATTCCGACGCCGGCCTGCTGGATGCGGCCCATGGGCCCCCGGCGGGAGCTTTCACCGTCCTGGCCGACGGGCATCCGGTTCCGGTGACGGCGGTCGCGGTCAACGGCGCGGCGCACACGGTCACCCTGACGCTCGCCTCGCCGGTCGCGTCCGGCGCGGCGGTGAGCGTCGCCTATGGCGATCCGAGCGGAGGCGACGACGTCAACGCCATCCAGGACGTCGGCGGGAACGACGCGGCGAGCCTGCCCGCCACCAATGTCACCAACAATACAGCGCCGCCGACGCCTTCCACACCCACGCCTACGCCGACAACCACCAACATCGACGGCGTGCTCGTGGAGAAGCTGACGGGCACGGCGCCCGACGGGACGCCGACCCAGACGATCACGATCCCGGTCGTGACCCCATCGCGCCAGGAACAGGTGGGCGACAACCACGTCGCGGACATTCCGCTGGCGCAGGGAGGCGCCGGTTCGGCCTTGCTCAGCCTGGAGGTTCCGGTCGGCTTTGGCCTGACGGCGAGCGGGGCGTCAGCGCCCAAGCCCGCTGGCTCCTCCCTGGCCGACCTGATCCGCGAGATCCAGGCTCACGCCAGCGGCGGTTCGCAGGATCAGGGCCAGATCACCGGCGGTGGAACGGCGTTCCTAAGCAGCTTGCCCGCCGACGCGCCGGTGCTGGTGCAAACCATCGTGGTGCAAAGCAGCCCTGAATCTTCCGAGACGCCATTGGGAGTTCACGGATTGGCTCCGGCCCAGGGAG
>JAEXKM010000475.1 GCA_023445705.1 Pseudomonadota bacterium | reverse complement strand
CCGCCGCTGGCTCGTCTACGGGACCGACCGGGCCAAGGAGACCTGCCCATATTGTGACCAGGACTTGAGGGCCTCTGCGATCGCGGCCGACTTCAAGGTGATGTTTGGCGTCGCCTTCACGGCCCTCGTCGGCACCCTGGAAACACAATTGTCGATCTTTAAGGCCCTGCTCGCGGCCGGACAGACCGGCAGCGTCCGCGAGGTTGTGCAGGCCAACCGCTCGGCGATGGAGTTCTGGCGCCAGGTCGGCGAGCTTCCGCCGCTCGACGACCTGGGCGAGGCCGACCTCGCTGTGATCGATGAAGCGTTCGGCGCGGTCGCGGCGGCCCTGGAGCGGAAAGTCGTCGCTCCTCTGGAGCCGCTCTCGCTCAACGCGGATCAGGCGCGACACGCCCAGGAGGCGATCATGCGTCTCGAGGACCATGCTCGCCAGATTCTCGCTTGCAATCAGGCCATCGAGGTCGTCCGGAAGGAGAATGAGGCGCGGCTGACGCCGGCGCAGTTGCGCGAGCTCCAAGAGGCAGTCGACAAGCGGGTCGCGCTGCAGGCCAAGGCTCATGAGCCACTGAAAACCCTATGCGACAATTGGATCGCTAAGACAGCGGAACGCACTACGCTGGCTACCGACCGGACAAACGCCCAGAAGGCCCTTACTGCGCACGTCGAGGCCACGGCGACGGCCTACGAGGCGGGAATCAATGAACTGTTGGAGGCGTTCGGTGCCAACTTCCGCTTGTGTCAAACCAAGGCCAGCTATGTCGGGCGCGACCCGAACACCGAATATTGCATAGACGTCAACGGCCATATCCTGAAGGCTGGCGAGTCAGGAAATGTGACCAAACCTAGTTTCCGCACCGTCCTTAGCGCCGGCGATAAGTCCAGCTTGGCGCTGGCGCTCTTCATCACCCAAGTCCGGCAGCGCGTCGACATAGACGATTGCATCGTAGTATTCGACGACCCGTTCAACAGCCAAGACACGGCGCGCCAGTTCGAGACCGCGTCTCAGATTCGGTTGATCGCGGCCAGCGCCCGGCAGGTGGTGGTGCTGTCGCATGATCCCCGCTTCCTGCACCTTATCGAGAAGGACAAGGGTCCTCTAGCGGTGACCCAGCACCAAATCGTCGCTGAAAGCGACTGGGTGGCCAACTTGAAAGCGTGGAACGTAGAGGACGAGGTGAAGACCGACTACGTCCGGCGGGGTGAACGTATCCGTGCCTATGCCTCGACAGGCCAGCATCTCACCGGTTGTTCACCCGCGCTGTTAGCCAGCGACATCAGGGTCTTCGTCGAAGAGTATATCGATCTGCGATTTCCAGGACGTTTCGCGGCGCGAACGCTTTTGGGCGCCATGGTCGAGGAGATTGACGCGGCCGGGTCGGCCGACCACCTTTACGACCATCGCGCCGACCTCCGTAGTCTGAATGAGTTCAGCCGCCCGGATCATCACCGAGGCACGTCGCGGCCGGACCCGACCCAGCTTCGGGCTCAGTGCAAGAAGGTCGTCAAGATCGTCGGTGCCTACTGAAGCTGCCACTCCAAAAGGCGGACATTGTCAGGGGCAGCGATGAGCCCAGGAGAGACGTCTCGAACGTTCGCAGTCCGGCGCCGCACGGTTGGGCGGCAGAATGGCCGCCGCCTAGCGCCACTACTGGACATCCATCCCCAGCTCGGAAACGGCTCGCTAGAGCTCGAGGCGCGGGGCTTGGTGAAGGACCGGCCGCGCTCAAGTCCGGTCTAGGCATCACTTCATGGAGCCTCCCTACCGCGACTGTGTTAGTGTCTGCGACGAAATGCCGAGCCCGCCAGTTTGAACGACGCCACAACCGCCCCCATATACCATCTGCGCTTCGGAAGAACTGAAGCCCGGACCTTTGCTGGCTTCGCCGAGCTCTATTCGATCGCTCTCGTGGCGAAGAGCGCTCAGGTGCACGTAGATTGCTCCGAGCTGAACTTCTGCAACGGGAACCTGAGCGCGGCGCTGGCAGCTGTACACGCACGGCTCTCTGCGGTGGGGCGAGGATTGGTCCTCGTGAATTTAAAGCCGGCCGTGAGGGCGGTTTTGATTGATAGCGGGCTATTCGGCGCGCAGCATCAGCGACCGCGAAGTAGCGCAATCCCGCTTATGAGGTTTGCGTCCGGCGAAAGCGCGAGGTTCGATCTCTACGCGAGGAAGGGGCTTGAGAACAAAGGTCTGCCGCGCATGTCCAAAGGGCTTGAGCAGCAATTTTTCAGTGGCATCCATGAGCTCTTTACCAACTTCGAGATTCACGCCCAGAGTCCGCTCGGAGCGTGGGCTTGCGGGCAGTTGTTTCCTCAAAGCGGGCGAGTGGAAATGACTTTGGTCGATCACGGCATCGGCATTCCTCGAAAGATCGTGGAGCGCGGCTACGCGAACTCGGCCCATGCCGCAATTGACTGGGCGATGTCCGACGCGAATACGACGCGCGAACTCGATGTGCCAGGAGGTCTCGGCCTCAAGGTACTGCGCGAATTTATTCAACTTAATGGTGGGGAACTGACGATCGCATCCTTCGAAGGGTTCTGGCGGGAGGCCCAGGGGCGTGTCGATATGCGCCCGCTCTCGCACTCCTTCCCGGGAACCGCTGTCACAATCGTCGTCAACACTAGAGACACTCAGTCCTATCTACTGGCGAGTGAAATCAAGCCGGGAGACATTTTCTAATGGCCGCTACTCTCTCTCGCATCCGAATAACCGAAATCGTCGGAAGCAGCATTTGCGTTTCTATCGAAGATGGTTCGCGACTGCACGACGCGATTATCGCTGCTCTCGGGCGCGGCGAGCGCGTTTCCCTCTCGTTCGAGGGCGTTTCACGCTTGACCACTGCCTTCCTAAATTCTGCCGTCGGTCAGCTCTACAACGAATACTCTGAAGAGCAGGTTCGCACTGCGTTGGCTCCGCCCGTGCAAGCGACCCCCGAACAGCTTGGTTTGCTTAAGCGTGTGGTAGACAATGCAAAACGGTTCTTTGCAGACCCCGTTCGGATAAGCGGAATTGTAGCCGACACGCGTGGCGATGGCTGAGCGCTTCTACCTTCAGGGCTCTGACCAGTGTCAACTTGATGAGGTGCTTCCGCGGGGACTGATGTTCGATGCGAACGTCTGGCTTAGCATTGGAGGACCGTTCCCCGACAAGCCGAAGAGAGTTGCAGCATACAGCGCCGTCTATAAGCGCGCCCTGGAGAGCGGCGCGGAGATCTTTATCCCCCAGATCGTCGCCGGAGAGTTCCTCAACCGCGCTGTCGTCATGCTGGCTAGGGCCGACGGGCACGACGGCCGTGGGAAGATCCACGCCGCCGCAAACTATGGAGCATGGATCAAAGAAGCTTGTGATTTGCTTCATGCGATCCTCGGCGATCACACAAGATTGCCTGATGGCTTCGACGCCTTGGAAATGGAGCCCTGCTACGCCGCTGCGGAAGCCGGCGGACTTGAGTTCCACGATATCCTGATCGCGAGCTTGTGCCGCCGCAATGGCCTGACGCTCGTGACCGACGACGCAGACTACAAGGGCCAGGACATCCCGATCATCACGTGGAATCAGCAGCTCTCCTGATCGATGGGCTTGCATCACTCAAGCGCTTCGCACGGCGGGGGACAGCGTTCAGATTGTGACGTAGCCCTCTACTGCCTTCAGGCTGGTTTGGGCTTCCGCTTTTAACCGGACGTAGAGAGGTCAATTCAGGGCCCAACTTGGTCATTGCCGGCGACGCGGGGCTTGATGGCCCGGAGCGGGCATCACAGTGGACCGCTGCGAGCCCGACCTAGTCATTGCCGCGCCCGCCAACCTTAGCCTGGAGCGGACGTCGTGATGGACCGCTTAGAGCCCCTTGCAGACATCCGCTTTGCGCATCTGCGTAGAACTCTGGCTTGCAACCTGGGCTGCAAGCTTGAACATAAGGACATGCGCACAAGCCTGGAGCACCTGCCGGAGGCCAAGCGCCAGGATATCGCCTGGGCGCTCAAGGTGCTGTTCAAGGAGTTCGAGGCCTCGGTCGCATTTGGGACTAGCGAGCACAAACGGTCGGCCGAGATCCTGAAGGTCGTGCTCTTCGGCTCATATGCGACCGGCAAGTGGGTGGACGATCCGGTCGGCGGCTACTTCTCGGACTACGACCTGCTGGTTGTGGTCAACGATCCGAAGCTCACAGACCTGCAGGAGTATTGGGTCAGGGCTGACGAACGCCTGGCCAGGGACTACCTGGTCTCGCACCGGCTCAGCGCGCCGGTGAGCTTCATCGTTCATGACCTCGCCGACGTAAATGAGAAGCTGCGGCTAGGGCGCTACTTCTTCGTCGATGTCCTGCGCGATGGGATCTCGCTCTACGAGGCCTCGGGCCATCCGTTCGATCAGCCGCAGGCGCTTGCGCCGGCGGAGGCGCTGCGCGAAGCGGAAGGGTACTTCGAGGAGTGGTTTGGCAGCGCCGGTCGTTTTGTACATCTCGGAATGGTCGCCACCCGGGATGGCATGCCAAAGGAGGCGGCCTTTCTATTTCACCAAGCTGCAGAGCGTCTTTATGTCTGCGCCCTGTTGGTGGCGACGCTCTATAGTCCCAAGACCCATCGATTGAACTTCCTGCGCTCCCAAGCCGAGCAGCTGGACCCGCGGCTGATGGCGGCGTGGCCCCGTGAGAAGCGGTCCGATCGGCGGTGCTTCGAGCTCCTGCGCCGCGCCTATGTCGAGGCGCGCTATTCGCCGCACTACAAGATCAACGAACGCGAGCTGACCTGGATCTCCGAGCGGGTGGCGATTCTGCAGGACCTGGTCGAGGCGGTGTGTCGTGAGCGGCTGGCCGGGCTGGCCGGGCTGGCCGGGCTGGCGGAGGACTGAGGCCCCTGGGGCGACGCCCATGCCGGAAGGCTCTCCCCTCCCCTGCCCCATTTTATCTTGTCGTCTGAACTTGGACCTTGGGTGTCTGACAGCCTGACTGTGGCTGGATCGCGGGCTTGGCGCGCCGGCGGCGAGCCTGTTGGCCCTTGGCATGGGTCTTTCTGGCTCCGTGGTTGGCCCGGCCGGTCAGCGGCGCCTGCGATCTGATACGCAAACCCTGGGGTGGGCGCTCGGGTGCGAAGCCGACCTCTTCGAGGCGGTCTTGCCGGACCCTCCGGCCTTCCTTGCTGCGCGCGTGCAGGCCGGTTTCCAGCGTGGCCGGGCTTCTTTTCCCTCCCCTCACCCACCCCGTTGGGCGGCGTGATCGCGGCGGAGCCGCGGACCAGCGAGGCCCTTCTCGCTGGGAGACGGAGAAAGACGATGCTCAACAAGGTTCAACTGATCGGCTTCACCGGCGCAGAGCCCGAGATCCGGACCATCAGCGAGGGCAAGAAGGTGGCCTCCCTGCGGGTTGCGACCAGCCGCTACAGCAAGAAGGGCGGTGAGCGGCGCGATTTCACCACCTGGCACCAGGTCGAGATCTGGAACCAGGGAACCATCAACTGGCTCGAGGCCCGCGGCCTGCCGACCGGCGCCAAGGTCTATGTGGAAGGTGAGATCCGCCACGACCGCTACGTCGATGAGGCCGGCAAGGAGCGCTTCTTCTCCAAGGTGATGGTCGCCACGCCCCAGCATGAGGTGAAGGCGCTGGACCGGCCCGAGGGAGCCCCGGACGAAACCTAGGTTCAGGGCCGCGGCGCCGGTTGGCGCCGCGGCTTTGTCCGCTGGCTTGCGGGAAGCGTTAAGCAAGGTAAAGTTTGGGTTAATAAGTGTTCGTCGCCTGAGTGAAGGCTCTGTTTTAACGGGGATTTTCACATGCTGCTTGAAGCGTCTGCGGACCTGGTTTTCTCACGTCTGTCGGCGGCCGATGAGGCGGTGAGCCGCCTCGATGAGCAGGTCGCCGCCTGCCCCTGGAGGGTGGGGTTCGCCGCCCGCCGCGATTTTGCAGAGGCGATCGCCTGGAGCTGGACGCAAGGCGAGGTCACGCGGCTGGAGGACCTTGTCCTGCACGACGAGGGCATGGACCTGCACTTACCCAATGCAGGGCTTCGTGCGGCCCACGGCGTGGTCGCCGCGCGGCGCAAGGCGGTGATCGGCGGGCCTTCCCTGCTCGATCTCGATGGCCTGACCTGGCTGGCTGGCCAGCGGGCCAAGCCGCCGGCTGCTGTCGGGGGATCAGTGACCAGGCCGCGCCCGTTGCTGCGTGAGGACCCCGACCGGCCCGGCATGATCGAGCGGCTTGAGCGGATGCTGCGAGGGCTCGAGGACGGCGAGGCCGCCAGCGCGCGCGAAGGGATGGCCGAATGGCTGGACGTGGCGTCGGCGCTGGATACCGACATTCCTGCCCTCCTGCGCGCAGCCGGGCTGCTGGAAGCTTGGTGGATCATCGATCCCCTGCCCCGCCAGCGCTACCTCGGCGCCATCGCGGTGGGCCTTTGGCTGCAGCGGGAGCGGCGCGTGGTCAGCCACCTCCTCGGTCTTGAGGCGGGCCTTCGCAACATCCAGCGACGGGGCCGAGAGTTGCGAGGCGGCTCGGTGATGCGGCGTCTCGCCTACTGGCTCCTGGTCATGAAGGAAGCCGCTGACGAGGGCCAGGCTGAACTCAAGCGGCTGGCGCTCGCACGCCAGGTGATGGCGCGGCAGGTCGAAGGTCGCCGCGCCCACGCCCGGGCCGGCGAAGTGATGGAGCTCCTCATGGCCTCGCCCGTGGTCACCGCGCCGATGATCGCAGCGCGGCTCGGCGTTACCCAGCAGAGCGCCCGTCGCTCGCTCGAAGAGCTCGGCTCGGTCGTGGCCGAGATCAGCGGACGGTCGCGCTTTCGGGCTTGGCGGGTGTGAACTTGCCAATTGGCAAGTTGGTGGAAAGCCGTCGCCGTTGGGAGTGGTAAGCAGCAGCTGGTGCGGCCCGGGGATGCGTAGGTGGGCGTCCGGTGGGGCGACTTGCCAATTGGCAAGTTTGAGATCGGCCGAGGAATTTCGGCGCGGCGGGTGAGCCGTTTGCCGAACTTGCCAATTGGCAAGTTCGCCCTCCCCTGCCCTTCTTCCCAGGCTTTGGGCACAATGGACCCCGTCATGTCCAAGCGCGCGATTCGCCAGCAGGAGTTCGATCTCTTCATGCCCCGCATGGGGGACCTTCGGCTGAAGGACCAGCGGGAGGTGATGGAGCGGCCCTTCTTCGCGCTCAGCAAGCGCAAGCGGCTCAAGCCGATCGAGTACACCAGTCCCGACGGTGACGTCTGGGTGCATGTCAGCGCCAACCCGCGCTTTGGCATCGCCACCATCTGGGACGCCGACATCCTGATCTGGGCGACCTCACGCCTCAATCAGATGCGCGAAGCTGGTTCGAACGATCTCCCGCGGACCATCCACATCAGCGCCTACGAGCTCTTGCGGGCCATCCGCCGGGACACCGGCGGCAAGGGTTACAAGGAGCTGGAGGCGGCGCTCGAGCGCTTGCAGTCGACGGTCATCGAAACCTCGATCCGGGCGCCCAAGCGCAACAAGCGCGCCCAGTTCGGCTGGCTCGACGAGTTCGTGCTGGAGACCGATCCAGTGACGGGAGCGTCCAAGGGTCTGAGCCTGACGCTTTCAAACTGGGTCTATGAAGGCGTGCTCAAGGAGCGCTCGCTGCTCACCCTACACCCTGATTACTTCACGCTATCAGGCGGGCTGGAGCGGGCCATCTACCGGATCGCCCGCAAGCACGCCGGCGACCAGCCCGACGGATGGGTCTGCCGGCTGAGCGTCTTGCACGAGAAGACCGGCAGCGAGAGCCCGCTCAAGCAGTTCGCCTACCTGATGAAGAAGATCGTCGCGGCCGACGACTTGCCCGACTACGCGCTCTCTCCGACCACGACCCGCGACGGCGCCGCTGCGATCCATTTCGTGCGCCGCGACGCCGCCGAGAAGGCAAAGCTCAAGGCAAGCATCCTGGCGCTTTCAGAATCAGACGCCCGGCGGGCCCAGGAGGACGAGAGGGCAGGGGAGGTCGACGCGATGTTTGCGCGGCGGCGCGCTTCCTCGGGGGATCAGTGACCGAGAGCCCGGGGTTTCAGTGACCGTGGCCTCGGGGGTTCGGTGACCGTCACTCGGGGTATCGGTGACCGCCCATGTTTGGAAAGCGTTGTGGCGCTTGGTTTTTCAGCGCCGTGGCGGCGCTTAAGCCTTCTAACCTGCCCATTATCGAATCTTCCTAACGGGGCGGCGGAGAGGCTGGCTTGGGCGGTACGCGAACCATGAGGGTTCGCGCTCGCCCGCGCTAAATTAAGGCGGCGTTTACCATTGCGAAGGACAACTTGGCAAAATCACGATAGCCAAGCTGGAATTTGCAAAGGAGGCCCGCCCATGTCGCCTGTCGCCGATGTGAAAGAGCCGGTTTCAGGTCCGGTGCTGCTTGACGCCATGGCCGCGCTCAACCAGCGGGCCGAGGATGTGATCTCCCGCTTGCGGGCCAGCGTCTTTGCGCCGGGCGATGAGAAGATCGTCGACTTCCGCTTCACCATCACCAAAACCGCCGAAATGGTCGGCCGCAGCTCCGAAGCCATCCGGCAGGCCGAGGCCGAGGGGCGCCTGCCGCCGCCGCGCCTGAGCGCCAACGGCCGGCGTGAGGGCTACAGCCTGGCCGAAGTGAACCATATGCGCGACGTCTTTGGGACCCGGCCCCGGCGCGGGGAGGGCGATCCGCCGATCATCCTGGCGGTGCAGAACTTCAAGGGCGGGGTGGGCAAGAGCACGCTCACCTGCCACATCGCCCAATACTTGGCGCTGAAAGGCTACCGGGTGGCGATCGTCGACTGCGACAGCCAGGCGAGCTCGACCACGCTCTGCGGGTTCAACCCCGACATAGACATCGACGACGAAGAAACCCTGCTGCCGTTCTTCCGGCATGGCGGGGCGCCTGACCTGCAGTACGCTCTCCGCCCGACCGCCTGGCCGGGGATCGACCTTATCCCGTCCAATCTGGGGCTCTATCAGGCCGAGTACGAGGCCGCAGCTCGGATGCGGGGCAACGCAGATGCGCTCGAGCGCCTTCGCCGCGGGGTGGAAAGTATGGCCGAGCGGTATGACGTAGTCCTACTCGACCCGCCGCCGGCTCTGGGCATGATCTCGCTGGCGGTGCTACGGGCCGCCAACGCCCTGCTGATCCCGACCCCGCCGTCGACGGTCGATTTCGCCTCGACCGCCCACTTCCTGCGGATGATCGTCGACACCCTCGAGGTGCTCGACGAGCACGGCCTGGGCAAGCGCGGCTACCATTTCCTCCGCGTCGTCGCCACCAAGGTCGACGAAGGCAAGAGCGCCCATGTGCAGATCCGCGAGATGATGGAGGCGGTGTTTGGCGTCGACATGCTCAACGCCTCGCTGCTGGACTCCGCCGAGATCGACAACGCCAACGTCCAGCTGCGCACCGTCTATGAGATCCCGCCCGGCGGGAACCGCACGCACGAGCGCTGCCGCAACAATCTTGATCGGGTGAACGGCGAGATCGAACTGCTGATCCGCAAGGCCTGGCCGAGCCATCGGGCAGAGCTTCGCCGGCTCGGGCTTGCTTAGGGAGATAGTCGATGTCCACGACAGGCAAGAACCGCTCAATCCTGGCTGGTCTGGTCGCACCGGTCACTGAAACCCCGTCATCGGCAGGGGAGGGGGCAGCGCCCGTCATCCCCGGCCGCGTCACCGAGCGACTGTCGGCCCTGGCCAGGGTCACCTCCGGCGACATCAAGGAAAAGACCCTGCGGCTGGTGGATCCGGCCCGCTGCAAGATGTGGGTTCGGCACAATCGCCGCTATGACCTGCTCTCGCCGGAGGTCTGCGGGGATCTGCTGGAAAGCCTGCGCGCGCAGGGCGCCCAGGAGTTTCCGGCCATCGTGCGCCGCATCGAGGGCGACGCGAACTACGACTACGAGGTCATCTGCGGGGCCCGCCGGCACTGGTCGATCAGCTATCTGCGCCAGGTCGAGCACCGGGACATCAAGTTCCTGATCGAGGAGCGCGAGCTTACCGACGAGGCGGCGTTCCGGCTCGCGGATGTGGAAAACCGCTCGCGCCTGGACATCAGCGACTATGAACGCGCCCTCGACTACCGCGAGGCGGTGGAGACCTATTACGGCGGCGTGGCCCGGCGCATGGCCGAGCGGCTCGAGGTCAAGGAGACCTGGCTCTCCAGGTTCCTGGATCTGGCCAAGCTGCCCCGCGGCGTGGTCGAGGCGTTCGGGGATGTGCTGGCCTTGCGCGAAAACCACGCCCGCGAGCTCAAGCCGCACCTGGCGGCCGATCCGGCCCGCAGCCGGATGATGGCCGAGGCCAAGAAGCTCGCCGAAGTCCAGGCCGCGCGCCGCGCCGCGGGCCAGCCCTCGCTGGAGCCGGCCAAGGTGGTGGCGGCGTTGAAGGCCGCAGCCCTTGGGCAGGGCCCGGCCGCGCCGCGGCCTGCTGCGCCTAAGCTGGTGAAGAACGACAAGGCGGTCCCGCTCTTCAGTCTGAAGCCGAAGGGAGCGAGCAAGGTGGTCCTGGAGCTCGCGCTCGATGCTGAGGCCCCCAACGCCGACTTCCTCGCCGCCTTCGAGCGGGAACTGGCCAAGCTGCGCCCCGCGCGCTGAGCTTGCCAATTGGCAAGTCGGCAAGGTTCGGGGTTTCAGTGACCGACGCGACATCCTGAGTTCTGCGGAATTGCCGGAGGCTGGCCGGCCGGCTGATGCTCGCAGGCTATGGACCGCCGTCTTGCCTGGTGCTGCCTCCCGGCCGCAGTCGCTCTCGCCAGCCTAGCTGCGCCGCAGCCGCTACTTCTCTTCAACGGATCTGCGAGCGAGCCGGTCGGGTTCTATGTGCGCTCGTTGGCGCAGCCGGGGCCGGGACGGCTCGTGGCCTTTCATCCGCCGCCCGCGGCCAGGACCTATGTCGCCGCCCACATGCCGCAGATCGGCCGCGGCGGCATCCTCAAGGAGCTGGTGGCTGGACCTGGAGCGCAGCTTTGCATCGAAGGTCAGATGCTGGTCCTTGATGGCGAGGCGCTCGGGGCGGTGATCGAGCGCGACAGCGCCGGGCGCGAGCTTCCGCACTGGCAGGGCTGCCGGGTCCTGGGCGCCGGAGAATATGCCGCGTTTTCGAGCCGTATCCCCAAGAGCTTCGACAGCCGCTATTTCGGGCCGGTCCGCGACACCGATCTGATCGGCGTCTTCCGGCCCCTGTGGGTGGTGAGGTGAGGCGCAGGGTTCTCAACGCCGTCCTGATCGCCGTTGTCGGCGCCGTCTGGGCGACGGCTGCAGGCTCGGCCGAACTTGCGGCCTTGAAGGCCAAGGTCGAGGCGCCGGGCGCGCGCGAGGCGATCGCGCGCGTCGCCTACGCCGAGGCGGCAGGGCAGGGGGATGGCGGCCTTGCCGGGGTAGTGTTTACGGTGCTCAACCGGTTGGACAGCGGGGCCTGGGGCTCGAGCATTGAGGCGGTGCTCAATGCGCCGCGCCAGTTTGAGCCGGTGTGGCGGGCTGGCGGCGACTGGCGGCGTCTGGCGCCGGTCTCGCCGACGCAACGCGCCCGCATCGAGGTCATCCTCAACCTGGCGCTTGAGGGCAGGCTTCCCGATCCGACCGGCGGGGCGCTCTATTTCCAAAATCCCGCCATCGTCGCCGAACGGGCCCGGGCCGGGGCGGTCTCCCCCGCCCTCGTTGATTTTGGCGGACGGCGGCCGAGCGCGGTCATTGGCGACCATAGCTTCTATCCCGCCAGCGGCGCTGAGACCTTCAAGCCGGCGGGCGGGGCCCTCGGGCTATCGGGTCATCCTGGCGTTCGTGGCCTCTTCGTCCTGGAAAGCGGAGAGATCGCCGAGGACGCGCGACAGGCGCCCTAGGTCAGCGGGGCGGCGGCTGCTTGGCCAGCCGGGCGGCCGCCATGGCCTCGAAGTCGGGAAGCTCGGGAGCGGCGCGTGCGGGCAGGGCTTGCAAGGGCAGGCCGAGGGTCTCGGCCAAGGCCTGGCGGTCGCGGGGGCGCAGGACCCGGCGGTCCAGCACGTCCACAAGGGTTTTCAGCAGGTCGTCGCGATCACCGTCCCGGGCCTCGGCCAGCAGACTTGCGCCGAGCACGATCTTGGCCCGGGCCTCACGGCGACGCTCGGTGCGATCCAGCAGGGCTTCGAGCCGCTCCACCCGCGCCTGCCAGACCGCAAGGCGGCGTGTCTCGTCTTCGATGGCTTCCAGCGGCAGGACATGGCTGCGGTTGCGGGGAAGGGCGCCGGTGGCGGCGGCCAGGGCGCTGGCGGCGCGGTGTTCGCGTTCGGCGAGGGTGACCGCCAGGGCCGCAAGGCGACGGGCGCGCTGCTCGGGCGTTTCGTTCTTGCCGGGGCGGGCGCGGGGCCTGGCGGGGGCCATGGGGTTTGGTCCGTGGTGGCGGTCGGCGGCTTGACCAGGGGCGAGGGGAAGCGTAGCGGTTGAAGCGTTGGTGTGACAAGGGCGCAGTTATGCATTCGTTGAATGCCTGCGGTCGGCGCGCCGACCTTCGACCTTGCCGCGCAAGGTCGAGCCAAGGGCCAAGGCCCTTAGCGATCCCAGGCGGAGCCTTGTTGCAGAGGCCCGCCGACGTCGGCTGGAGAGAAGACGGGTGGCTCAGTACCGGCTGGAAATTCAGGCGATCAAACGCGGTGAGGGGCGTTCGGCCGTGGCCGCGGCTGCTTATCGTTCAGCCACTCGCCTGCGCGATGAGCGGCTGGAGATGGTCTTCGACTACGCCGCCCGAGGCGGGGTGGTGGTGGCTGGGATCATGGCGCCGGGCGAAACGCCCGGCCGGCTGCTGGAACGCGAAGGGCTCTGGAATGCGGCCGAGGCCGCCGACCGTCGGGCGGATTCCAGGACAGCCCGCGAGGTGCTTTTGTCCTTGCCGCACGAGCTTTCGGATCACCAGCGTCACCAGCTGCTGCGCGATTTTGTGGGTGAGGCCCTGGTCGCCAAGGGGATGATCGCCGACTACGCCATCCACCGTCCCGACCCACACGGCGACCCGCGCAATCACCATGCGCACGTAATGGTCACCACCCGGGAGGTCAGCGCCGAAGGTTTCGGCCTCAAGGGCCGCGCCTGGGATAATCCAGAGGTGGTGCGGGAGCTGCGGGTGCTGTGGGCGGAGATCCAGAACCGGCATCTGCGCGAGGTTCTGGGGCCAGAAGCGCCGCAGGTGAGCCACCTTAGTCTGCGCACCCAAGGCGAGGGCCGGGAGCCAACGGTGCATCTTGGGCCTGCGGCCTCGGCCATGGAGCGGCGCGGCGAGGCCTCGGATCGGGGCGAGACCAACCGCAAGATCGCCGAACGCAACGCCGAAAGGCTTCGCCGGCCACAGGAGATCGCGGCGCTGGAAGACCAGATGGCCGCGAGGGCAGAGGCCAAGGCCTACCCGATCGGCCTGGTGATCGATGAATTCCAGTCCATCCACCAAAGCATGGTGGCCGAACGCGCCGGCTGGAGCCGGCAGCTGGATGCGATCGCCGTTCCTGAGCGGCCAAGTGGCCGTGAGGTGGCGCAAGAGGTGTTGGGTGAAAGCCTTCGGATGCGGCGAGCGGCCCAGGCCAGGCTCCTGCGCAGCCAGGCTCGCATCGAGGCTTCGCGACGCAAGCGTCAGAGCCTTGCGCGATGGATCAGCCAGCCTGGCCGGATGGTCTGGGCCGCCCATGCCGAACTCAATCGGCTGACGCGGGATCGGCAGGCGTTGGCGGCGGCCGATGCGGCCTGGCGGGTCCGCCGTGATTGGCTGGCCTCTGCGGCTGGAAAAGCCTATGTGGCCGCCCGCCTGCATCCGGGCCAGCAGGCCAAGGACGGGGCCGAGCGCGAGCGGCGCACGCTTGAGCGCAAGATCAAGCGCGCAGACCGCCGGATCGAGCAGGTGGCGAGAACCCGCACCAAGCTGCTGGTGGCCCGCGAGCTTGGCCAGGAGGTCATGGCGGCCCCCTCGCAGATGCGTCTTGGGGTGGGGCAGGCGGTTCGAGAGGTTGATCGCCGCGTCGTGGCGGCCTTGCAGGCCCATGGCCCCGCCGCTCAGCAGGCCGCCCTGGATAAGGTCCTGCGTGCGTCCCGGCCCCTGGGCCCTTGGCCAGATCGCTAGCGGCCGAGAAGATCGCGGGGCTCTTTCCCGATTTCTCCGGAATTGGCGCGGCCGGCCGCGCAGTTTGAACTGCGCCCCTGGATTTGGCGGAGGAGGGGCCGATGGAAGGGCGCAGGCGGGCAGGGCTGCTGCTTAGTGTCAGCGGCGCAGGGGGCCTGGCTGGTTTAGCGATCGGCACGCAATTGGCCGCCCACGGGCTTGAGTACGCTAGCGGGTTGGGCGCCTCCTGGACGACGGCTTTTGGTCTGCCGCTCTACCCGCCCTGGTCGGTGATCGGCTGGTGCCTGCTCTATGGCCGGGCCTATCCCGAGGCGTTCGAGCTGGCCTTGCTCGCAGGCCTTGGGGCGCTGCTGCTCCCGGTCGGCCTGGCCGGGGCGCTGACAGGGCGGGGCGTCGCCGCGCCCGCCCCGTTCGGGACGGGGGCCTGGGGCGACCTGGCGGACGCGCGGCGTGCGCAGCTTGTGAACGGCGAGAAGACCTCTGGGCGGGTGCTCGGCCGCCTGGAGGGGCGGTTGCTGACCTTCAAGGGGATCGAGCACTGCCTGATCATCGGGGCCTCGCGCTCGGGCAAGGGGGCAGGGCATGTGGCGCCCACCTTGCTCAACTGGGACCAGAGCGTCTTCGTCTACGACCGGAAGGGCGAGCTCTGGCACATCACCGCCGATCACCGGAAGCGCATCTCCCACACCTTCTATTTTGCGCCCTCGGATCCAGACACCGCACGCTGGAACCCGCTGTTTGAGGTCCGCAAGGGCCCCATGGAGGTGGCCGACGTGCAGAACATCGTCGGCATCCTGGTCGATCCTCTGGGCGCCCGGCAGGGCCAGCTGGATTTCTTCGACCAGAGCGCGGCCAGCTTCTTCGTGGGGCTCATCCTGCATGTGCTCTATGCGGCCGAGGACAAGGATAAGAACCTCGGGTTTGTCCGGCGGCTGCTCATCGACATCGAGCCGACACTGGAAGCAATGGTCAGCGTCCGCCATCGCTGGCGGCCGGACGGGGCCGATCCTGAGGGATTGGCGCGGGACAAGACCGGCGCGGCCATCCCCGAGACCCATCCGGAGGTGCGGCTCGGGGCCATGGCGCTGCGGGGCATGGAACCCAGGGTCCGCTCGAGCGTGCTGGCCACCGCCCAGAAGTCGTTGGCGCTCTGGGCGGATCCGTTGGTGGATGCGGCCACCAGCTGGTCGGATTTCTGCGTCGCCGACCTGGCCTGCGCAGCCACGCCGGTGAGCTGCTACCTGATCACCCCGCAGGCCCATGCCGACCGGCTGGCCTTTCTGGCGCGGGTCTTCCTGCGCCAGTCGTTCAGCTCACTGATGGAGCACCTGGACACCGATCACCGCGGCCGGCCGAAGCGTCACCGGGTGCTGATGATGCTGGACGAATTTCCGAAGCTGGGGGCGCTGCCGTTCCTGGAAAATGCGCTGGGCGAGATGGCCGGCTATGGCTTGAGCGCACACCTGATCTGCCAGAGCTTCAACGACATCGCCAAGGCTTATGGCTCGCGCAGTTCGATCTTCGACAACTGCCATATCACCGTGGCGTTTGCGACCTCAGAGCCTGAAAGCATCGACCGGGTGATCCGCCGCGCGGGCAAGTCCCTGGAGATGCGCGAGAGCTTCAGCGAGCCGCGGGCGCTGCTGGGCAAGGGCCATCGCACCCGCAGCCGGTCCGAGGCCGAGCGCTACATCCTTGGCGAACAGGATGTCCGCGGCCTGGCGGCCGACCGGCAGTTTCTGTTCGTCAACAACGCCCGGCCCTTCGTGACCGAGAAGCTGCGTTACTATGCCGAGCCGGGACTGGCGGCTCGGGCGCGCAATCATTTCGGCGGTGAACGGGCGCGTTGGATCCAGCGTCGCGGCCAGGCCGATCTTCCCCCGCCGCCGCAGATCGACTGGCTGGGCGTGCGGCCCGTGGGCGAGGCGCAAAGGCCTTTGCAGGCGCCGGCCCGAGAGACGCAGCCTTCGGCCCAGGCGGTGCTCACAGTCTGCGATCTCTCCCATGACGAAAGCTGGCCGTGAGCGCGGTCCCGCAGGAGGCGCAGGCGCGCAAGCTCCAAGCCTTGGGTCAGGCGATGGGCCCGGTGATTGCGAGCGCCCTGGCTGATCCCGACGTCGTGCAGGTGATCGTCAATCCCGATGGAGCGATCTGGACCGACGGGGCGCGCGCCGGCAGAGTTTTTACCGGCGCCTGGCTGGACGCCTCCGCGGCCGAGCGGGTGCTGCGCCTAGTGGCTGACCATGCCGGCCAAGTGGTCAATGCCGAGCATCCGCTGCTGAGCGCCGTGCTGCCGGTCACCGGCGAGCGTTTCCAGGGGGTGTGCGCGCCGCTTTCGAGGCGTCCGAGCTTTGCGATCCGCAAGCGGCCGGCGGCGATCTTCAGCCTGGAAAGCTATGTCGAGCAGGGGATCATCACCCCTGGCCAATCGGCATGCCTTGCGGGCGCGGCGGCGACCAGGGCCAACATCCTGGTGGTCGGCGGCGCCGGCAGCGGCAAGACGACCCTCGCCAACGCGATTCTGGCCTTGCCGGCCTTTTCCCAAGACCGGGTCGTCCTGATCGAAGACACCGCCGAGCTGCAGTGCGCGGCGCCCGACCAGCTGGCCCTGCTCACCCGGCCAAGCGCTCCCGCCATCAATATGAGCGATCTGGTGCGCGCCGCCCTGCGGCTGCGGCCCGACAGGATCGTCATCGGGGAGGTGCGGGACGCCAGCGCGCTGGACCTGATCAAGGCCTGGAACACCGGCCATCCTGGCGGTCTGGCGACCCTGCACGCCAACAGCGCCTTTGAGGCGCTCTGGCGGCTGGAAGACCTGATGGGGGAGGCGGTGGCGCAGCCGCCCTGCCGGTCCATCGGCCAAGCGATCGACCTGATCGTGTTTCTCAAGCGAACGCCGAGCGGACGGCGGCTGGAGGGGTTGCTGCGCGTGGAGGCGTGGACGCAAGGCGGC
Organism: Pseudomonadota bacterium; assembly: GCA_023445705.1. Taxonomy (GTDB): domain Bacteria; phylum Pseudomonadota; class Alphaproteobacteria; order Caulobacterales; family Caulobacteraceae; genus Phenylobacterium. The sequence goes on along the minus strand of JAEXKM010000475.1, from coordinate 30,378 downwards.
TACCGGACCTGCGACCTCACCCAGGGCGATGGGTATTTCTGACGGGTTAAATGAGGCGCCACGACAGCCTAGAGTCCGGCGCAGGGCGGAACGGCCGCTCAGGTGGACCCAACCGTGGACGCCTTCCCGATTTCTACAGATCTGCTCGGCAAGTCGGCCTCGGCCTACGAGCACATCCGCCGGGCGGTGAGGCAAGGACGCCTGCGGCCTGGCCGGCGTCTGTCGCCCACCAACCTTGCGACCAGTTTCCGGATCAGCGAGACCCCGATCCGTGAGGCGCTGGTGCGGCTTGCGGCCGAGGGCTTTCTGCACTGGGAGGCCAGCCGCGGCTACTTCATCAAGCCGATCACGCTTGAGGAGCAGGCCGACCTGCACGATGTGCTCTTTCTGCATCTGCGGGGCTGCCTTGAGTCCGGCGTCCAGCAGCCCGCGCTGACTGCGCTGGCTCGCCTCGCGCGCGCTGAGGCCGAGAGCGCCGCCCAGGTCGAGCAACAATTGGCGCAGGTGGCCCTGGACCTTGCCAAGGCGCGCGGCAACGGCGTGATCGCTCAGCTCGTGCCGCTCTGGCTGGACCGGACGAGCCTTGTCCGGTCCCTGGATCTTGGCTCGCCCTCGACGTTGCAGCTGGCGCGCAAAGAGCTGGCCATCTTTGGCCTGGCGCTTTCGCGCGGCGATCTGGACGAGGCCGTGATGGTCCTGGCGGCCCACATGACGATGCGGCGGCGCCGTCTGCCAGAGCTTGTCGCCCTGGCCGAGACCTTCACCCTGACGGCGAGCTATCCCTAGCGTGATCCGCTGGCCCGCCGTTCATCTCGATGGGGGCGCCGAAGAAGAAGTACCAGAAGAGCGCCACCTCATGGGCGTTGGCGACCATGCCGGCATAGAGGTGGCGGTCGTGACCGCCCAGCACGAAACCATAGCTCTCGTAGAAGCGGCAGGCGGCCACGTTGTTGGCCTGGGTTTCCAGGCGCAGGCCCGGCGCCTTCATGCGATCGGCCCAGGCCACAACAATGTCCATCAGCCTGCGGCCAGCCCCCGCGCGCCGATTGGCGGCGTCGATCGCCAGGTCATCGACACTGACGAAGCGGTTCCAGGCGACCGAGGCGGCGGCGTATCCGACCGGCTGGCCGACGATCTCTTCGGCGACGAACAGCTGATGTTCGGGGCGCTCCAGATGGCCGCCCAGGGCCTCGCTTGAGAAGTCATAGGTTTTGCGGTGCGGGGGGACGTCGATCGTCCGATCGCTGACCTTTTCCCGGTCGAACGGCCCGAGCGCCACTTCGGTGATCGGGAACGAGTAGTCACAGGAGGCGAGCTTGGCGAGATCGCTCCTGACCGCCGGCCGCACCCGCATCGCATTCCTCCCCGCCAGAACTCACGCTCCCACATCGCCAGCGCTTGGCAAGGGGCGAGCGCATGATCGCGCCTGGAAGTCGGGCGATTGAGCTTCCCAGAGCTCAGCATAGAGGCCGCCGATTGCGATAAGCTCATCGTGCGCGCCGCGTTCAACGATGCGCCCGGCGTCCAGGACCAGGATCTGATCGGCCTTTCGGACCAAGGCCAGGCGGTGAGTGACGAGCAGGCAGGTCCGATCGCGACAGACGCTCACAAGCTGCTGGAGCATCTCGTCCTCGCCCAAAGCATCCAGACCTGCGGTCGGCTCATCGAGGATGAGCAGTCCCGCATCGCCCAGCATGGCCCGGGCCAGGGCCACCCGCCGCCGCTCACCGCCGGAGAGATTGAGGCCGCGCGCTCCGACCTGCACGGAAAGATCGGCCAGCCGCCCGCTGAGCCCAGCTGCGCGGGCGGCCGCCCTCAGCGCCTCGTCCGAGGCGTCCGGGCGAGCCAGGGCGATGTTGGCGGCCAGGGTGTCGTTCAGCAGGACCGGATCTTGCGCCACCACGGCGATTTGCCCGGCAAGGGTGTTGATATCCATCCTGAGAGGCCGGCTATCGAGCCGCACCTCCCCTTCGTCCGGCGCCAGCAGACCGCAGGCCAGGCGCACCAGAGTGGTCTTGCCGGCCCCGGACCTTCCGACCACGCCGACAAGCTGGCCCGGCTCGGCCCGGAAGCTCACCGCCCGCAGACCCTGGCCCTTGGTCAGGGCGAAGCTGACCTTCTCGAAGATGAGTTCGGCTGGTCCTCCCGCAGGCCTAGCCTGCCTAGGCAAAGACGGGGCGGGGGCGTCGCGCAGCAAGGCTTGGAGGGCGCCGAGGCGGGCCATCGCCTGGCCGATGTCGCGCGCAGCAAAGCCCAGCATCTCGATCGGCCGGATGATCTGCAGGAGGTAGAGGTTGAGCATCACAAGGACGCTCACCTCCAAGGCGCCGGCCTGGACGTCGAGCGCCGAGACATAGAGCCCAAGCGACATGATCCCGGCGAAGACGCCGGCGACCAGGAGGCCATTGAGGCTGCGGCCCATCTGGAGCGCTCGCCATTGGCGCTCGGCCCTGGCCAGGCGCTGGGCGTAGGCGCCGGCGCGCGCCGCCTCGGCGCTTGCGAGCTTGATGGCTTCGACATTGGTGAGGCTGTCGAAGGCCGAGGCGGAGGCGGCAAGGTCGGCCGCCAAGGCGGCCTTGGCCGCTTTGGCCAGGCGCCAGGCGCCGGCCGCGAAAGCCGCGCCATAGGCGAGCAACGCCAGGAGCAGGGGCAGGGCGAGCCTCGCGTCGAGCACCCGTGCGATCACCAGAGCCGCGATCACCAGTTGCGCGCAAAGTGGCGCGACCACGGCCACCAGGTGTGAGGTGATGACCCGCAAGGCCAGCACGCCTTCTGCAAGGGCATGGCCGAGCGCGCCGGATGGCTCGCCAAGGTGACGTCCCAGCGGAAGCCGCAGCAGGGATGCAAGCGCCGCCACACGCACCTGGCCGGCCAACCGATGCTCCCCGCGGGCGCAGAGATAGGACTGGCCTTGCTCAGCGACGCGTTGGCCCAGCAGTGCGCCCCCATAGAGCATCACCGCCGCGGCCAGGCTTTGCTGGCCGGGCGGCTGGCCCAGCATGTCCAGCAGGTGCTTAAGGGCCAGAGGCGAAAGGCCGGCGAGCGCGCCAGCCAGGGTGCTGATGAGGGCGGCCGCTGCGAGCCAGAGACCAGCCGAACTCATCACTGCGGGGCGCAACAACGGCGCAAGGCCTCGCTGCGAGGGCTTGGTCATCGATCGGCCAGCCAGCTGAGAACCTCGACGGCGATCTCGTCAGCCGATCGGCGGCCATCATCCTCGATGACCAGGTCAGGACTGGCGGGCTCCTCAAAGGGCAGGTCGACGCCGAGCACATTGCGCATCCGGCCAGCCTTGGCCGCGGCGATCACCCCACGTGGAGCCCGGCCGGCGAGCATGTCCGGCGAGGCCCGAAGATAGATCTCGACATAGGCGGCGATGTGCTCGCGGTTCCAGGCGCGGACCTCCGCAAGCATCGACTCGGTGGCGCAGATCACCTGCAGGCCTTGGCCGGACAGCTCGGCGCAGAGGCGGGCGTAGATCATTCCCATGGCGCGCCGGTCGGTCAGGCCGAACCCGTAGCGCGCGCCGATGATCGGCCGCAGCTGATCTCCATCCAGCCTCACGACGGCTTGGCCGATCGCCGTGAACTGATGCGTCAACCGCCGCGCGAGGGTCGACTTGCCGACACCCGGCAGGCCGGTGATCCAATAGACCGATCCGGGCGCAGCCGCTTCCATGAGCATCGTCTCCTGCTTGGTCTCAGCAGGGAGAGTCCGCGCGTCCATTGGGAGCGGAATATTCTATCGGGCGCCATTGACCCGGGTGGGCGCTGGCGGGGCGAGCGTCTCGTCGGATTCAATCCCGGCATAGGCCAGGGCCATGTCCACCAGGGGGCGCTGGAGGCTGCGCGGCAGGGCCAGAAAGGCGCTCATCAGCTCAGCGCCCCCAGGCGCGGCCAGGAAGCGTTCGACCTGGTCGCGGGTTCGCGGCGGCAGACGCGAGACGTCGGCCGGGCTGGGCAAGCCCTCATAGAGCTCGCCCACCCAGATCCTCAGCGCGCCCGCGATCTCATAGAGCATCGGGGCGCTCACCCGCGTGGCGCCGGTTTCGTATTTCTGCATGGCCTGGTGCGTGACGCCGAGTTCGGTCGCCAGCGCCTCCATGCTCAAACGCAGGGCTCGTCGCCGACTGCGAATCCGCCCTCCCACGTGGAGGTCCACGTAATGCGGGGCGTCGCCCCGCGGTCGTCGCGCCATTTCGAAATTTCCCATGCTCCGCCGCGCCCGCCGGCGACCAAGCCGGGCGGTTCGATACGTGCGAAGCACAGGGTGAGCACGCCCCGCGTATTCCCAGCCGGAGCTTGGGCGGCTCCAGGCGGTCTTGTATTTCGCGGGCCGCCCGACAAGGGTCGAGGAAGGGGCCGGTGCTTCCCACACGCATTTGCGCGGGAGACAGACGGTATCGAGCCACCTGCCTCAACCCTGACTGTGTCTCATCAAGCCTAGATTGTACAGTCATTGTGCAGGTGGAATTCCTCCACCCGGAATAGAGAATCTGGGATTTCCTATTCCCCGTCGTTGCGGATCAGGTTGACGTCCAGAGGGAGATCCGGGCGACGCCTGGGAAAGCTCGAGGCCTGCTAGAATATTACTATAATGAGCCTGTCAGGCGAGAAATACATGGTCGGTCCTGCTTGAGGCGAGCCGGCGTCAATTCAAGCGTCAGCGCGTGGAAATTCACGCTCTGGCCGCTTGCTTATGTGCTTTGTTCAAACCCCCGGTCTCAATCGGCTGTCGCCGGAAACGCTTGATGGGCGCTATCGCAGAGCGCTCATGAGTTTCTTTCTCTCCCGTGGCCAGGATCGCTCCGGCGCCGAGGAACTGACCCAAAGAACCTTCCTTCGCTTGCTGGGCGCCGAGCGAGACTATGTCGACAACCCGGATGGTTTCGTATTCCGGGTCGCGGCCAGCTTGATCCGGGACGACCGCGACTGCGCCTCGCGCCGGGCGATGGCCGGGGCGGCGAGCCTGGACGACGAGGCCATTCCGCTGGCCGCCCATGAGACGCTCACGCCAGAGCGCATCCTGATGGCGCGCGATCGGCTGGCTCAGGTCGCCCGGGGGCTGGGAGAGCTCGATGAGCGAACCCGCAAAATCATCCTGCTCTTCCGGATCGAAGGCGTTCGTCAGCGCGAGATCGCAGATCAATTCGGGATGACGACAGCGGCGGTGCAAAAGCAGATTCTGCGCGCCACGGCGCGTCTGGCCGCTTACGACGAAGGGGGACGAGCCGGCTGCGAACCGCGCTGCCCAAGCGGTGCGACTGTCTGATCTCTGCGCACGCTCCCTCTTCTCCTCCAGGACAACAGATCTTGGGGGATCCTTTGCAGTACAAGGCGTCAAAAGCAGACCAGCTTGGCCTCATCCTGGCGGGAGCTCTGTCGCTCGCCGCCGCATCGAACGCCTGTGCGCAGGACGGGGTCGAAACGGGCCAGGCGCCCGCCAGCCCGGAGGAGGCGGCGCGGGCGACCACGCCCGCGCTCGCCGAACTGGTGATCTTGGGCAGTAACATCCAGGGCGGCGGACCGGGCGCCTCGCCGGTGGACATCATCACCGCCGAGGAGATCCAGCGGCGGGGGCTGGCGTCAGTCCCCGAACTGCTGGCGACCTTGCCGCAGAACTTCGCCGGCGTGGGCGCCCTGCGGCCGCAGTCCGGCGCCTACGAGCAGGTCGCCAATTACACCAACGCGACAGGGGCCAACCTGCGCGGCCTGGGCGCGCGAGCGACGCTCACCCTGATCGATGGCCAAAGGGTCGCGCCGACGGGAGCTGGAACCTTCTTCGACGCGTCGGTCGTACCCATGAGCGCCCTGCGCAGGGTCGAGGTGCTCTCGGACGGCGCCTCGGCGACCTATGGGTCGGACGCTGTTGCGGGGGTGATCAACTATGTGCTGAAGGCGCCCGGCGAGGCTGCCGAGAGCCACGTTCGCGTCGGCGCGGCGAAAGGCGGCTACCAACAATACGACATATCCCAGTCGGCCGGACTGGAATGGGCCGGCGGCGGACTCATCCTCGCAGCCGAGCATCTGGAGAACACCGCCCTCGAGGCGACTGACCGCGAGTTCTCGCGCAACGCCGCTTCGCCTGCGGCCCTGGTCGCGCGCTCCAAGTCCAGCTCGCTCTTCGCCTCGGCCGACCAGACGGTCGGCCGGTTGCGGCTATCGGGTTCGGTGCTGCACTCCGAACGACGAACCGTCACCGCCGAGATCAACCAGTTCATGGATTCGCGAAAGAGTTTCTCGCTCTTCTTGGCGCGTTCCGATCTGCGTATTGGCGAAACCTGGACCGCCACCGGCGCGCTATCGCTTTCCCGCGACAAGGCAGGGCGCGATTCGATGCAGCTCAAGAGCAGTCGAGTGCTGACAAGTCGTCAGGCCTCCGACGGCTGGTTCGCGACGGTCAAGGCCACCGGTGTCCTCTTCGAAGGACCTGCGGGGCCCGTTCGCGCCGCATTCGGCCTTGAGGGCGCCAATTCGAGTTATCTCTATGACGACCAAGGCGATCTTCTCGCCGACGCCAGCGCCGACCAGGTGAGCGGCTTTGGTGAGTTGCTGGTCCCCTTGGCCCGAGGGGGCCCAATCGGCGAGCTGGACGCGAGCCTGGCCTTGCGGGCCAGCCGCTACCAGGGCTACGGGGACGTGACGAACCCGAAGTTCGGGTTGGTCTGGCGGCCCTCTGAGGACCTCAGGCTACGGGCGACCTGGGGCACTTCGTTCAAGGCGCCGGCGCTGGATGAGATCTCCCCAGGCGGCATGTCCTCGTTTGTGTCGGTCCAGGCCGATCCGCTGGCGCCGAGCGGCTTCAGCAAGACGCTGATCCTGACCGGCAGTAATCCGGGCGGGCTCGAGCCGGAGCGCTCGACGAACTGGACGATCGGATTTGACCTCAAGGCCGCCGCCGTGCCGGGCCTGAAGCTCAGCGCCACCTATTTCGCCTATGATTACCGCGACCGTATCGACCGCATCGCCACCTCCGTGCGTGAGATGTTGTTCAACCGGGCCATCTACGGCGCCTATGTCGTGGACAATCCGAGCATCGCGCAGGTGGAGGAACTCTACGCGCAGTCCTTCTGGGTCTCGGCCGGCGCCGGGGCGACCACCAATCCGGCCGAGGTCGAGCGGATCGCCGATGCGCGTCTCAACAATGTCGCCCGCTCGAAAGTCCGCGGGGCGGACTTCGAGCTCACCTATGTTCGAGCGCTGGGGAGCGGTCAGGCGAACGCCTCGGTCGGCGGGACCTACTTCTTCGAGTACCGGAACACCCCGGCGCCAGGCGGGCCGAGCGTCAGCGGGTCGGGGGTTTCCTTCCGGCCCTCAGATCTGCGTCTGCGCGCGGCGGTGGGCTTCGACAGCGGTCCGTGGTCCGCGAACGCAGCGATCAATCTGGTCGGACCCTATGACGACCGTCTGCAGGGCTTGCCGGATCGACGGGTCGGAGCCTGGGCGCCGCTCGACCTGCGGCTCGCCTACGCCTTCGATCATGGTGACCTGACGCGCGGCGTAACCCTCGCGCTGATTGTCCGCAACGCGCTCGACGAGCCGCCGCCCTATGTCCGTGACGCCTTCTATGGCGGACCGCTCGGCTACGACACGACCAACGCCGACCCTGTCGGCCGCCTGGTCGCCCTCGATCTCACCAAGCGCTGGTGAGCGCCATGTCAGGGTTTGCAACGATCAGCGGGGCCGTGGGCCTTGGACTGAGCCTGCTTACGTTCGCTGGCGGCGGCTCGGCCTTCGCAGCCCCGCGGGCGCCGACCATCGAGGACTTTCTCGCCCTGGAGGATTTCGGCGTCATGCGCGCCGATCCCACCGGACGGCTGTTGGCGGTGGAGATCCGCCGCCCGCGGGCCGAGCCGGCCGCACGCAACCAGAACGGCGAGTTCCGGTCCGATATCGTGATCATCGACCTTGAGACCGGGGCCAACCGCCAGCTCAATCGAAGGGTAGGGGACGCCGCCTACTGGAGCCCGATCTGGTCCCCAGGCGGGTCCTCCCTCGCGGTCCTGACCAACCAGGGCTCGCCGTACACGCGGGCCGCCAGGGTCGACGTCGCTACAGGCGAATTGACCATCCTCGATGACCGCAATGTCGCGCTCGAGACCAATTTCGGCAGCCCCTCGCCCTATCCGCCGCATGGCCGCGCCTGGGCGAGGTGGCTCAGCGAGGGCGAACTGCTCACCGCCCTGCTGCCAGCTGGCCGGGTCGACGTCCTGAGTGCTGTCGGCGATCCGGCCGCCCCCTACGCCGACCTGACCGGCCGGACCCGGCGAGGCGAGCGCGCGGTCACGGTATGGGACGCCCGGCGCCCGGCGGTCTGCGAAGCTGACGCCAGCCTGGCCCTGATCGGTCGCCAGGAAACGACTGAACTGCTGACCGGCGCGCTCCGCGCCGTCACGCTCTCGCCAGACAAGCGCAAGGCCGCCGTGGTCCTGGCGACCCGTCCCCGGCCATTGGGCGCAGAACCGTCTCAAGGCGTGCTGAATTGGAATGCCTACAACACCGATCCTCGCGTCGAGACCGAGCTGAAGCTCGTCGACCTTGAGGCAGGAGCCGTGCGGGCCAGTTATGGGCAACTGACCGACCTCGGCTTCATCAGCGTGCGTCGCCAGCCGTGGTGGAGTCGTTCTGGGGAGGCTATCGGCGCGCCGATCGCCACGCCCGATGGGCGCCACTACGTCGCCTCGATTTCGCTGGGCTCATTGAGCGTGCGCGCACAGCAAGCGGCCTCGCCGAGTCAGGCCGAGGCTCTTGCTGCGCTTGATCCGGAGGAGGTTGGCCCATTGCCGACTGACCTCTTCGCCCACGACGTTGAGGACAACAACGTCCGCAACCTGCTTGTCGATGTCGCACGCCTGGACGATGGCCAGGTGGTCGTGGCCGGCCCAGCTGGCGCGGCGCTGCTGGACGAACAGGGCCAGGAGCGCCGCAGGCTTTCCCGTCACCCCTCAAGGCTGATTTTCCCGACCGATCGGCCAACGTCGAGCCCGGTGATGTTGCTCGCCGCCGGCGAGAAGACCTGGTTGCTGCGGCAGACCGGAAGCAGCGTTCAGATGACGCCCCTGGCGGCTCCGGCGTCCGGGGCAAGCGCGCAGCTGGTCACGCCCGACGGAAGGCGAGTGATCTGGCTGCGCAGGCAGGAGGACGGCTTGGAACTTTGGGTGACAGAGGGCGCGGCGAGGCGGCGGCTGATGGCGCTGAACGGCTTCCTTCGCGAGCTACGGCCTCAACGGACGAAAACCCTCGCCTACCAGGCGCTCGGCCAGCCCCTTGGCGCGGCCTTGCTGCTGCCAGACGACTATCGTCCTGGTCGCGCCTATCCGGTGGTGATCGAGGCCTATCCACGGGTGAACGCGGCCAAAGGGGACCTGGGCCGACACTTCGCCGCCACCAACTATCAAAGCTTTCACCGACGGCTGCTGACCGCTAGCGGCTACGTCGTCGCCATTCCGAGCATGCCTATTCCACCTGGCCAGCAGCCGTTTGACCCGTTCGAAACCGCCGGTGGGCAGATCGAGGCCCTCGCCAAGGCGCTGATCGACCAGGGGATCGCCAGACCGGGCGGCGTCGGCGTTTATGGCCACTCCTATGGCGGATACTCCGCGCTCGCGGCCGCTTCGATATCGACGGACCTGTCGGCGGTGGTCTCATCGGCGCCGTTCGGCGATCTCGTCTATTACGGCGACCATCCCTTCGTGGCCTACGACGCCGAAGATTGCGCGCCGAGCCGCCATGCCTTCCACGCCTCGGAGCTGGAGGATGACGCAGCCTATTTCCTGCGGATGCAGTCCTCGTCTCATGAGCAGTTGGAAGCCTATCTCGCCAAAAGTCCGCGCTATCGGATCGGCGCCGCGTCGCCGCCGGTGCTGCTGCTGCAGGGCGACCTCGACGCCAGCGGATTTCGCACGGCTGACGCCCTCTACATGCGCCTCTCGCGCCTGGGCGTTCCGGTCCAGCTCGCCCGCTATTGGGGCGAGGAACACGTCATCTCCGGCCCCGGAAACATCCGCGATTCCTGGGAGCGCACCCTCGACTGGTTCGACACCTATCTCAAACCCGTGGCTCGTCCATCGGGCGGTTGATCGCCGCTTGGGCGCGTCGCACCCACAATTCGGCTGTGATGACGTAGAGCAGCCGCCCCGCAAAGCGGCCGTCCTTGAGCGCGAGACGGTCCAGACTGGCCTCCACCCTCGCCCGGTCGAGCATGCCGCGGCCGCTCAGCTCCCCCTCAAGCAAGAGCGGGCGAAGCTGGGCCAGGTGGTGGGATATGGTGCGCAGGACGTGGCTGCTTGTGGCGCCTTTGGAGCGCCGGGTCATGATTTCCCGGGGGATCAGGTCGGCGAAGACTTGACGCTGCAAGCCGCGCTCCCAGCCCCCGGCCACGAACATCTCGGCGGGCGTCGAAAGGCACGCCTCGATCACCGGCTGGCTGATGAAAGGATGGGTCTCGTCGATGCTCTCTGCGCGGCCGGTGCGGCTATAGTGACGCTGCAGTTCCACGAGATTGACGATCTGCGCAAACTTGGCGGGCGGTGCGCCGTGCGCCGCGCTTTGCAGCCATGGATGCAGGAAGTTCGACAGATCAAGCCCTGCAGTCGCCTCTTCCGATAGGAATGGGTTCGGCGTCAGCAGGCCTGCGAGCCGCTCGGCGGGCGAGGATCTCTTGCAGCTCTGGCGCAGAACGCGCCAAATCGAGCAGCCGCTCGCCTGGGCGAGCTCGTAGGCCACCTTCGGCAGAGCGAGCGGGTGGCCCAACCTGCGCAGGTGGTCGGCCGCGGCCAAGGCAGGGACGCCACTGAAGAACAGGTGATCGCCGCCCCGGCCGGTGAAGAAGGCCTGCGCGCCCGCGGCGCCGGCGCAGGCGGCCGCTGCGGTCTCGAAGCTTCCGAGAAGCAGATCATGGGTCGGGCGCGGTTGCAGCGCGCCGCGGGCCCCCAGCGCAAATCCATCTGGGCCGGCGTCGGTGGATGTTTCGATCAGTTCCAACTGGTGGAGATGAGCAGCGGCTCGGGCATAGGGCCGCTCGTCGCTCTCGGCGTGAGCGGTCCGGCGATTGACGCATGTGATCTGCGGGCTCGCGCGGCTGTTGGCCAAGAGGCCCAGCATGGCGGCCGAATCCAAGCCTCCCGAAAGGTCGAGCGTAATGTTCTGATAGGCCGCCGCCCAGAAGCCGGCGGCGAGCTCGCACGCCTCGCGGATCGCCCGCCGAGCCTGGGGCAGGGACCTGTGCGGTCGCTCATAGAAGTCGGCTGGTCGCCAGATGAGTTTGGAGACGGCGCCCGCCGTTTCCAGGCGCACCTGCTCGCCTGGAAGGATTTCAAGCACCTCCCGCATCCCGGTGCGTGCGGCGGGCAGATGGCCCCCGACCATCGTGAAGGCGACATAGTCCCAATCGATCTGCCGTGCGCTCGGCGCGGCGGTCAGCAGGTCGTCCAGATGCGAGGCCACAACGTAGCCGCCTTCAGTCCTGGCTACGAAGGCCGGGATTCGGCCGCTGGGATCGCGCTGCACCGCCACGGACCCTTCATCCTCGGTGATCGAGACGAAGGCGCCCCAGGTGGATGTCAGATCCTGGGCGGCGATCGCGGCGTCCGCAGTCCGGCCAATGCAGTAGCCTGCCTGGAGTCGATATCCGGCGAGAGGATCCTTGGCGCCTGCGCGCAGGAAGACCCGAACGCGCTGGCCGCTATAGACGCATCGCCAGGCCGGGTTGGGCGGCGCGCCGATCTCCCCGACCATCGCCAGATAGGCGATCATGGGCGCACGCAGAGCAGCGGCGTATACTGGCCAAGATCGAGGGGATCTTCGTTGACGGCGCGTCCGCCGAGCTCGACCCAGCAGTGTCCGGAAAACGGCTCCAGCCGAGCGCCGAACTGCAGGGTCGCAGGGTGACCGTAAGACCAAAGCAGCAGCAGCAGGGCTGGTCCATCCAGCCGGCAGATGCGGCTTGCCGGGAAATAGGGCCTGACCGCGCCGAAGCTGGTGACGAGATCTTCGGCGGGCAGGCGCGGCCGCCGACCGCGAGGCTGGTGAGCGAGCAGGGCGAGCAGCAGCCTGGTCAGGCCGCCGTGCTTGAGCGCTCGATTGATCCGGCCAAGGTGGGCGAGGGCGAGCCAGGCGGCTGAAACCCGCAGAACCCCCGTTGGCCAGATCGCCGTCGCAGGCCTTGGGTCGATCGCCCCTTGGCCTAAGCGCGGGTAGGAATGCGCTCGCGCCTCCGGCGGCAGGCCCAGGCGATATCGGTCGGCGTCAACGTCGAGCAACAGCCAGACGCCGTCCATCTCGGCGCCGAAGACGCCGAGCGACAGTAATGGCGGCATGTGGAGAGGCTCCGGCCGGATTTGGCAGAGGAAGGCGGAGAACCGCGCAGCACGAGGCCGCGCGGTTCCGCTGCGATCAGGCTTCGCGCTGCTCAGTGAGCTCCTCGAACTGACCGCCCGGCGGCCCGAAGGTTTCTTCGAGCGCCGAACCCAGGTCGAGTTCGCTGGTCGCGAGGATGTCGGTATCGATCATGTCCGCTCTCCTGCTTTTGCATTTCTGGGCGCCGATTGTGGCGATGCCAGGAGGATAGGCCTCAGGAGGGTTGCGGCGAGGGCTATATTCTATGGTTGGCGGGTCGCGCTCAGCGACCTTGCGCCTCTGGCGGGACTGCTGCGCGACAGGTCGATACGCCATCGGCGTCGATGCAGATCTCTGAATACCCGGTGCGCGTGTCTAGGCGCCAGATCGTGGGATTTGGCCGGCCGGCGATGGTGCCGCCGACCCATCTTGGTCCGGCGTTGCTCATCGCAGCGGCGGTCGCGAGCGATCCTAGACCGGCACCGGCCAGCGCCAGCGTCACCCCGATAGCGATGTGTTTCATGTAGACGCCACCCCCATGATGGCGACTTAGCATGCCGGGCCCCCGCTGGTGTTCACAATGCCGAGCAGGCCAGGTCGGTCATTGGAATTACCCGAGGAGACAAATGAAGACTCCCGAGCAGCCGCCCATCGCCGTTCATCCGAGCATCACCGCCGAGGAGCTTGAGATCTTAAAGCCCCTGATCGGCGTGCTGGCGCGGATGGCCCGCAAGCGCCTGGAGCAAGCCGAGAAGGCGTCAGGCGTCGAGCGCGCGCCAGGGCTCAGTCGGGATCGAAATCCAGAGGGTTGAGTTTTGTCGGCAGTTCGGCTCGCCAATCGCACGACCCGGTGCTAGGGCGAAGCTGCTCATTCCCAGGGGATCTTATGGCGCAAGGCACCGTCAAATTTTTCAACCACGCCAAAGGCTTTGGCTTCATCGCCGAGCAAGGCGGCGGAGATATCTTCGTGCATATCTCGGCCTTGCACGAAAGCGGCCTTGAGGGCCTGGAGGAAGGCGACGAAGTGACCTTCGAGCCGGCGCGCGATCGCAAGACCGGTAAGGACACCGCTGTCTCGCTGAGGATCGTCGGTCGCGCCGAGCACAATAGCCGCGCCGGCGCACGGCGGGCGCCGTCCTCGCGCGATGGCGGCGGGCGTCCCTCGCCCAGCCTTGGCGCTGGGACCGGGGTCGTAAAGTGGTTCAACCCAGCCAAGGGTTTTGGTTTCATTCAGCCCGACGACGGCGGCGCGGACGTCTTCGTGCACATCTCGGCCGTTGAACGGGCGGGCCTGCGCGGTCTGGATGATGGCCAGCCCATCGCATTTGATGTTGAGCAGGATCGCCGATCGGGCAAGGCTTCAGCCGTTAATCTGCGCATCAGCTGACCGGCGGGGCTGGCGAGCCCCTCGCGCGGCCTGCGTGTGGCCAGGTCGCAAGCGTGGGCTGGCGGAGGCGGGCAGGCCATTGGTCGTGAACTCTGACGATCTCGAAGCGATGGCCGCCGCCCTGGAGGCCAGTGGCCGGTTTCGCGTGCTCCGCCAGCTCGAGCCGCGCGCGCCCCGCTCTGCGGCGGCGGGCGTCGTGGTGCGCAAGGGCCTCTTTGTGGATGTCGAGACCACGGGTCTTGATCCGGCGCGTGACGAGATCATCGAGCTCGCCATGGCGCCCTTCACCTATGACCTCACCGGCGAGGTGCTGGAGGTAGGCGAGGCGTTCAGCGCCCTGCGCGAGCCCTCCGTTCCCATCAGCGCGCAGATCACCGCGCTCACCGGCATCACCGCCGAGATGGTCGCCGGCCGCCAGATCGAGCCGGAGGCGGTGATGAGGTTCGCAGCCCCGGCCGCGCTCGTGGTGGCGCACAACGCGTCCTTCGACAGACGCTTCCTCGAGCGCTTCTGCGAGGTGTTCACGACCAAACCCTGGGCATGCTCGATGTCCCAGGTCGATTGGGCCCAGGACGGTCATGAGGGCGCGCGACTTGCGCATCTGGCCGCAGGCGCGGGATTCTTTTACGACAAGCACCGCGCGCTGAATGACTGCCTGGCCGGCATCGAGCTCTTGGCGCGTCCCATGCGGGTCAGCGGCCGGCCGGCCTTGGCGCACCTCCTGGACGCAGCCCGACGTCCATCCTGGCGCATCTGGGCGGAGAACTCGCCCTTCGAGCTCAAGGATGTTCTGAAGGCGCGCGGATACCGTTGGAACGCCGAGGCCGCCGCCGGCCCTCGTTCGTGGTTTGTGGACGTGGACGAGACGCAGCGAGACGCCGAGCTGCAGTTCCTTCAGCTGGAAATCTACCAGCGGGAGATCGACCTACTCGTACGGCGCATCGACGCCCACGATCGGTTCTCCGATCGGATCTGACCAGACGCAGGCGCGAGGTGACCGGCCGCCGGCTGGCGAGACTGCGATCACCCGGGCGAGCCCGCGCCTCACCTGCGCTCAAGCCGCCGCAGCGGGGCTGAAACCTTGGCCGGAGGCGAAGACCATGACCGGCGCGCCAGCCAGGCCATGGAACCCCCTATCGGCGGGGGCGTTCGGCGATCGCCAAGCTTCTGGAGGGTTGATGGATCTGGCCGCCAATCGCCAGTATGCGCGCGCCTTGGCTCTGGGAGCTGGCGGGGCGCTGCTGTTTGCGTTGCCGCTGCTGATGACCATGGAAATGTGGCAGCTGGGCTTCGGCATCGAGCGCTGGCGCCTGCTCCTGCTCTTCCTGCTCTGCCTGCCCATGCTGCTGGGGCTTTCCTATTTCGCAGGCTTCGAAGCGACCTTTCACTGGCGCGACGAGGTGCTCGACACCTTCGCGGCCCTGGCCATCGGCATCCTGCTGGCCGCGGCGGTCCTGTGGCTGCTCGGCGCGCTGAAGGCCGACCAAGGCCCGAGCGAGGTGATCGGCAAGATCGCGCTCTGCGCCATCCCCGGGGCCATGGGCGCGCTGCTGGCCGGCAAGCAGTTCAGCAGCGCCAGGGAGGACATTGCGCCAGCAAGCTCGCGCGGCGCTTATGGCGAGGAGCTGTTCACAATGATGGTCGGGGCGCTGTTCCTGGCCTTCAACATTGCGCCCACCGACGAGGTCCCGATCATCGCCCACCAGATGGACGTGGGACGAACCCTGTTGCTGGTGGTGCTCTCTCTGCTCCTCCTCCACGTCACGGTCTATGAGCTCGGCCTGCCCGGCCAGGATCTTCGAAAGGAAGGCGGCGGGTTTGTTCGCACCTTCCTGACCTTCAGCGTCCCCGGCTATGGGATCGGCCTCCTGACCAGCGCCTATGTCCTCTGGACCTTCGGACGACTGGACGGCGTCTCGCTTGGCGAAGCCGTCAGCATGATGGTGACCTTGGGGCTCCCGGCGGCGCTGGGATGCGCCACTGCGCGGCTGGTGATCTGATGGCCAAGCCGAGCTCAACCAAACCCGCGACAGCACGCGGACGCCGGCCCGCGCGCGCGACGAAATCAAAGCCTGCCCCAGCAACGCCATGGCTTGAATGGGCGGCCGCGGCCCTGGGCGCGGTGCTGACCCTGGCGGTGATCGGCGCCCTGCTCGTCGACGTTGGCGGCGGCGCCGGACGTCCGCCCGAGTTCGAGGTCCGGAAGTTGGAGATCCTGACACTACGGGACGCGAGCCTGGTGAAGATCGAGATCCGCAATATTGGCGATGAGCCTGCAGAGCAGATCGAGGTGGAAGGCGTCCTGCGCACCGCGCAAGGCGAGGAAATGTCCTCGGTCACCTTCGCCGACATTCCGGCCAGGTCGTCCAGACGTGGGGGGCTCATGTTCAAGGGGCCCGCGCGCGACGGGACGCTGGAGTTGTCGGCCAGGGGATATGTGGAGCCCTGAACTGCGCGGTGGCGATCCCCGGCGGGATCATTGCGGCGGGCCAGTCGTTGAAGGCGACGTTCCAGAAGGCCTGAATGGCCGATCTGCGCCCATGGGAAGGATGGAGACTGAGAGGTCGCACTGTCTTGGACGCGCCATGCCATCGACCGTAATCCGCGCTTTCGCCTACGATCCTGAAACCAGGACATTGCAGGTCACCTTCGTCAGCGGCCGTCGCTACCGCTATCATGAGGTCCCTGCTGAAACCTACGCTGCGATGAAGGCTGCCTTCGCCAAGGGCGAGTTCTTCAACAAAGCCATTCGCGCGCGCTTTCGCCACACCGCCGAGGACTGACGCTTGCGCTGTGCCACCCGCAGTTTTGCTTCCTCCGTCCAATGGACCTCGTGGCCAGGAGATGGGTGCCCGTGAGCGCGCCACGCAAGAGTCCGCCCAAGAAGGTCACCGCCGAAAATCTGGCGAGCTTGGGCGCTGCGCGCCTGGCCGAAATCCTCGCCGCGGTCGCTGAAAGCCGGCCAGATCTGAAGCGGCGCCTGCGTATGGAACTTGCGGCCCAGCAAGGTCCCGAGGCGCTGGCCGCCCAGATCGACAGGCGTCTGGCCGCCTTCGAAACCAGTCGCGGGAAGATCACCTGGCGGCAGAAGCCGGCCGTGCTGCGCGATCTTGATACGCTGCGGCTGCTCATCGCCGAGCGGCTGGGGCCCCTCGACCGCCCCGCCAGCGCCGAGCGCCTCTGGCGCTTCATGGACGCCGCCCGCCAAATTGCGAGCCGGCTGCGTGATCACAGCGACCTGGACCCCATCTTCGCGCGGGCCGCTGCTGACCTTGGCGGGCTGGTCGAGGACCCTGCCGACGATGCGCGCAGGTTGCTCGAAAGCCTCGCCCGCTTCCCGCTTGGCTGGAAGGCCTGGCTGCCGGCGCTGTTGTCGGCGGCGCCCACCGCGCTGGCCAGGGAAACCCTCGCCCTGGCGGGGGCAGTTCAGCCGGCCGCGCCCGGTTGGGTCAGCCTGGTCCGCCAGCTCGCCGACGCTGCGGGCGATCCAGATCGGTTTGCAATGACCTACAGCGCCCAGGCGCTGGCCACCCCCAGTGTCGCTGCGCAAGTCGCAGCACGACTGCTTGGGGCCGGTCAGGTGGGACGGGCCGGCGAGGTGCTAAGAGCCGCTGCTCCGGCCGCAGCGGGCGCCCGTTTGCAAGCGGCGGTCGACGACGACTGGGAGAGCGTCTGGATCGACTATCTGGAGCAGGACGGGCGAGCGCCGATGGCCCAGGAGGTCAGGTGGGCCTCGTTTGCGCGGACGCTGTCGCCCGGGCGCCTGCGCGACTTCCTGAAGCGACTGGCGGACTTCGAGGACGTCGAGGCTGAACATCGCGCATTCGAAATCGCCGCTCGGCATCCAGATTTCGAAAGCGGTCTTTCCTTTCTGATGGAATGGCCCGCTTGGCCCGAGGCCGCTCAAATGATCGAGCAGCGCCCCGGCGAGGCCGAGGTCGATCCCGATAGCGCCCAACTTTGGGCGGCCAAACTGCGCCGGCGATATCCTGCGGCCGCTCATCGGCTGCTCAGGAGCGCCGCGGCCGCCGCATTCCGACGGCGGCAATACAAACTTTGCGACGACCTGACCGCTGAGGCCGATACGATTGAGCTCGCCTAGCGGCCGCTCGATCGGCCGCCGCGGCCGTCCGTCGGCTTCTTGGTTTCAGGGGCGGCTGCGAAGTGAAGCATTGCCCTTACCGGCGTTTGTCTATTGATGGCGGTTTGGGGCGTGGCGGCGACCCCGGCTGCTTGGTTGGCCGGACGCCAGGGTCGAAGGAGCGATTTAAGTGGCTCTAGTCATCAAAAGCGCCCTTGCGGGATAGTTACGCGCCAGACCATGCCGACCACGCCTGCAGCCAGCCTTTCGTCGGGGCACTGGCCTCGAAAATCCGTGAGGCGATCACCTCGCGCGCGCCAGCGCGATCGGTCGGGGGGCCGTGCGGAGAGGGCGCCGGGCGATGACATGACCGTCTTGCACCGAGGGTTTGCGTCCGCAGCCACGCTAGGGCTGCTGGCGGTGCTGGTTCCTGGCGCTGCGAGCGCTGACCCGTGCCACGCCATCCCGGGCAAGGGGCCGATGCCGGCCTACCTTGCGAAAGGCCGAACCTTCAGCGGGCCGGTCGTCTATGTCGGGGACGGTGACAGCCTTTGCGTAGCGCGCGGCCCAGAGCCGGCGCAATGGGTGGAGGTGCGGCTGGCCGACTTCTACGCATCGGAGCTAAACGCTCCCGGTGGGCGAGAGGCCAAGCGCGCGCTTGAGCGCATCGTCAAGGGCCGCCATGCCCACTGCACGGCGCAGAAGCGCAGCTATGACCGCGTCGTGGCCAAATGCGCGATCGGCGGGGTTTCGATCGGCGAGCTGATGCGGGCCGAGGGCGTCGCCGAGGGCGGCGAGGGCCGCTGAAATGTTGCTTGGGCCTAGCGGCGGACGAGCGTCAGCTTGACGATGCTGAGGGCGCCGGCCGCGTCCCAGATATACTCGTAGTGATCGCCTTGGGTGACAGGTAGGGCGAGCGCGCGGGGGCGAAAGAGACAGATGTTGGCCCCGCCGGCCTTGCGCACGCTGTCGAACACGAAACCATCCTCTCCCGGCTGGCCATAGGGCCAGCGATGCTGACGCGCGAAGGCCTGGCTGGCGCGATAGTCGGCGAGGTCGTAGAGCTCGGGGCGGCGGTCCTGGGCGCCGCGCAGGTCGAGCAGTTCGGCGCGCGTGCGCGCGGAAAGCTCGCGCATCTGGATCTTCGCCGGAAATCCCGCCGCCGAGGCCCGCAAACGCCGCTCATGGTGATGAACCGTCTCGGCGAAGGCGGTGGCGAGATCGAGCGAGGCGTACCAGGCGCCCAGATCACCATCATTGAAGCGCCCGCCGTCCTCGCTCGCATGCAGGAAGGCGGCCATGACGATCGAGCCGCTCGGCCCCGTCACCAGTTCGCCGGGCGGAAGCATCGCCAGCCGGCCCTGGCTGCGCGGATTGGTGAGATTTTCCAGAAGAAACGCGACCCGCAACTCTTCCTCATTGGCCGCGATGTCGTCGAAGACGCCGATCGTGGGGAAGCGCGAAGCGATCAGGCGATGGGTGCGGCCCGGGATGACCGCGCGGGCGAAACTCACTTCACCCCGCGCCAGGCGTCGAGATACCGGCGCACCCGATGCAGGCCGCTCAAGCCGTCATCGGTCATAACTTCCAGCGGGGCGCGCCCGCCAAAGCCGAGGTCGCTATTGGCGGCCTTCAGCCAGCGCTCGCCCTGTTGGTCCTCGGCGAACACCAGCCGCAGGCCTTTGAGGACGCCCAGCACCAGCGAAATTCGCTCCAGCTGGTCGCGGGTCAGGCTCGCGACCTTGCCGGCTTTCCAGTTGTGATAGGTCTGGCGCGAGATCCCGCCCAGCAAGGCCATCCGCGCCTCCACCTTGAGGTCGAGGAGGTCGGCGGTCTTCAGGAATAGCGCGACCGCCGGCGCCGAGAGCCGCTTGCGCATAACCGGATCCTTCAGCTGCTCGAGACCGAAGGCCTCAGGCTCGGCAATCTCAGTCTGCGCGGCGCGCAGGGCCATGGTCGCCTCCATCCATACTTGGACATAATGTAAAAATGTGGATGGCGTTCCGCAAGCCCCTCCGAGCGTCAGGCGGGAAGCCCGACGCCGAGCCACGCCTGCAGCAGGCCGATCGCCCCAAGAAACAGCAGGATCACACCGATCACGAACACGCCGCGCCCCGTCGCGCTGGCCTTGAACCAGCCGCCGAGCTCGACGGAGAGGGAGTCTTTCACAGGCTCGGTTGGCTTTCTGGGCGTAGGCATATTAGAATTGTATGTAATATACATACTGTGCGCAAACGAAATCGTATGTTATGTACATGCTTATGACGCCACAGCTATCCAGAGCTCGACGCTTGCGCGAGGCGCGCCTGGCCGCCGGCTTTGCCCGCGCCAGCGCCGCCGCGGCCGCTTTCGGTTGGAACCCGAACACCTACAGTTCCAATGAAAACGGCAACGCGCCGTTCTCCTACGCCAGGGCCAAGACCTATGCCGCGGCCTTCGGCGTGCGCGCCGACTGGTTATATGACGGCGCGGGGCCGACAGAAGCGGACGTGGCGCCAGCCGCGGCGGCGGGCCTTGTGCCGGTCATCGGCAAGGTCGGCGCCGATCCGGAAGGAGCGGTGCTCTTCGCGACGGGTCAGGGCGGGGGAGACCTTGTTCCGCTGCCGCCGGGGGGCACGGAGAAGGCCGTCGCCCTGCAGGTGGCCGGACACTCCATGCATGGCCTCGCTGACAACGGCGGGCTGATCTATTTCGAGGATCAGCGCACCCCGCCGACCCCGGACATGCTGGGTCATGTGGTGGTGGTGGAGACAGACACCGACGAGGTGCTGGTCAAGCGGCTGTTGCGGGGATCGCGCAGCGGCCGCTTTGACCTCGAAAGCGTCAATGGTCCGACGCGCCGGGACTGCCGGCTGCGATGGGCCGCCCACATCACCGCGGTCATCCCCCCTCACCAGGCCCGCAAAATCCTGCGGCCGATCTAGGGGGTGCGGTGATGGACAGCAGCGCTCCATCACCTCGCAAGGCGGCCCAATACCTGCGCATGTCGAGCGACCAGCAGGTCTATTCGCTGGAGAACCAAAGAACCGCGATCGCAATCTACGCCGCTGAGCGCGGGCTGGAGGTCGTCCGCACCTATAGAGACGCCGGGGTCAGTGGCCTTAGCGTCAAGGGCAGGGGGGGCCTTCGCCAATTGCTGGCCGATGTGGCGCAAGGCGAGGCCGCCTTTGACACCATCCTTGTCTATGACATCAGCCGCTGGGGCCGGTTCCAAGACCCCGACGAAAGCGCCCACTACGAGTTCTTTTGCCGGCAAGCCGGGGTCGGCGTGGAATATTGCGCCGAGGGCCTGGGTGTCGGAGGCGTCACCGCCGACGTGCTCAAGCAGCTCAAGCGGGTGATGGCGGCCGAATATAGCCGCAAGCTCTCGGAGCTGGTGGCCGGCGCCCAGCGCCGCCTGGCTGGCGAAGGCCAATGGCAGGGCGGGCCGGCTCCCTACGGGCTACGGCGCTGTGAGCTGGACGCCAGCGGCGCGATGGTCCGGATCCTGAAGCCCGGCGAGCTGAAGTCGAACGCCAGCCACAAGGTGGTGCTGGCCCCCGGTCCGGCTGGTGAGCAAGCCACGGTGCGGGAGATCTATCGGCTCTTCCTGGAGGAACGCCTGACGCGCACCGCGATCGTTCGGCGTCTCAACAGGGAGGGGCGTGCGCGCGCCGATGGCCACGCCTGGACCTACCAGCACGTGCGCCAGATCCTCACCCACCCGGCCTATGCCGGCGATTTCGTGTTCGGGCGCACCCGCCAGCGGCTGCAAGGCGCGTCCAAGCGCCAGCCGGCCGAGCACTGGGTGGTCCTGCGCGGCGCCTTGAGCGGGGTCGTATCGCGGGAAGACCAGGCGCGGGCGGCCAAGCTCATCGCGGCCAAGACCGTGCTCATGGACGATCGCGCGATGCTCGAGGGCTTGCGGCGGCTGTGGCGGGTCAAGGGCCAGCTCACCTCGGCGATCATCAACGCCGCGCCGGAGCTGCCGACCGCCCAGACCTACGGCAACCGGTTCGGCGGGCTTTCGCGGGCCTATGAGCTCATCGGCTACGTCCCAGCTCGGCGGCGATCCTCATGACTTGGCCAGGGGCCAGCGTGCGCGCGGCGCAATACCTGCGGATGTCGACCGATCACCAACCGAACTCGCCGGCCAACCAGGCCGCAGCGATCGAAGCCTATGCGCTTCTTAGAGGCTATGAGGTCGTGCGCACCTACGAGGACGCCGGCGCGAGCGGCCTGAGCGCGCGCGGGCGGCCAGCCTTCCAGGCGATGCTTCAGGTCGTGCTCTCAGGTCAGGCCGATTTCGAGGTCATCCTCGCCTACGATGTCAGTCGTTTTGGTCGTTTCCAGGACCCGGACGAGGCGGCCCACTACGAGTGGCTGTGTCGCAGCGAAGGGGTTTGCGTCGAATATTGCGTCGACGGATTGAGCAGCGGTGGTCTTGAGGGCGCGCTGCTTAAGGGCGTCAGGCGCGCCATGGCCGCGGAGTTCTCGCGCGAGCTTGGTCAGAAGGTGCGCGACGCACAGAGACGATTGGCAGGGCAGGGCCACTGGCAGCATGGGCGGCCCGGCTATGGGTTGCGCCGCCGGATCGTTGGCGCCGACGGCGCCTTAGGCCGGACCCTTGAGGACGGTGAGCGCAAGATCGACCCGCATCAGCACACCATCCTGGTGGCCGGGCCACGCCAGGAGGTCGCCCTGGTGCGCGAGATCTTCGCCTGCTGCGCGCAGGAGGCGGCGGCTCCTGCTGCGATCGCCCGCCACCTGAACGCAGCTGGCCGGCTGGGTCCGAACGGCGATCCCTGGAGCGCGCGGAAGGTGCGCGAGATTTTGACCAACCCTAAATACGCCGGTGTGCTCGTCACCCATCGGCGCCACACCCCCTTGGGCGGGCGAACGAGACGGGCGCCGCCCGAGGACTGGGTCAGATCCACGAGAGGCGCCCCAAGGATTGTGCCTCGTCGGATGTTCGAGGCCGTCCAGGCGGTCCTGGAGCGCCAGCGGCCCCCTACGAACGAGGCGCTTCTGGCCGCGCTCAGGTCGTTGGCCGCGCGCCATGGCGTCCTCAGCGAACCAAAGCTCGCAGCTCTGGTGGAGCGCTCCTATCGGTCCTATCGGCGCAGGTTCGGCAGCCTCCGCGGCGCCTATGAAGCGATCGGATACGCCCAGCCCAAGCACCATCCCAAACAGATGGATGACCGCGCGATGCTTCAGGGGTTGGCGGATCTCTTCCACCGAACAGGCGATCTGACCGGAAAGCTGATCGACGACGACAGCCTCATCCCCAGCGCCGACCATTACCGCACGCGGTTCGGATCCCTCGCGCATGCCTATGCCGCGGTGGGTTTTGTCCGCCTTTCAAAAGCGGACCTGAAGACACCGGTCGGCCGTGCAAGGCAGGCTGCGCGCGCCTTGAGGATGGCGAATTGGGGTAGGGCGGGGCGAATCTGCGGATAAACCGGCTGACATCCGTAGAAATACGTCTACCGGGCAGCGACGCTGGACGGTACCGGTGGCGCCCTGAACAGGGGTCCCCGCGCGTGAAATTTCCCGACTTCGCAGCTATGTCCCGCACTGAACGGCTCAAGCTGATCGGCAAGCTACTGATCGCGCTCGGGATCGGTGGCGGTATGCTGTTCGAACTCGCCTTGCAGACCTGGTTGCGGCCTCCCACGCCGATGACCCTCGCCGAATTGGAGCGCCATCTCAATCTCCGGATTGTGTCCGGCGCCGCGATCCTCGTCTCGGTGACCTTCGGTCTTTGGGCCCTGCTGTTGGCCCAGCTAGGCAAGCCCCGCTAGGCGCGGCCAGGCCTGCGGCGGCCAATACCTGCAGAACCTCGAAGCGAACGATGGCGCGATGGACTTGGGTGGGCGGAGGCCGCATGCCGCACCACCCATTGCGTCGCGCCGAGGGTGAGGGCGTCTTCGATCACACCGGTCGGCTTTTGCCCAAACCTGCGCATCGCGCGCATGCGCAGCCCGAACGTCAGATAGGCCGCGGCGATCGCGCCGCTTGCGCCAAGCAGGGCGCCGAGCGCGGCTTGGCGACGGGGCGCCAGGGCCGCGCCCGCCAGAGCTCCGGTCACCAGTCGCGCGGCTAAGCCGGCAGGCACGATCCTGTCGGGAGCCGATTCAAGCTTGTCGCCCAGCAGCTCGCCGGCGGCCAAGGCCTTGCTTCCCGCGGCCACCAGAGGATGGCCAAGATAGGCGGGGGCGCCGTTGTCGGCGGGAAGCGCATTTTGACGGGCGGCCTCGCTCACCGCTGCGAGCGGCGTGATGGATCTGGCGCCTGCGGCGAGCCCGATGAGGAGCGAATGGATCATGCTGCGTTGTCCCTTGCTGCGGGGGCAATGACGCCTGGGCCGGGAAATGGATGCGGCGGCGTCCCTGGCTTTTCGTGCGGACCATCGCAGCGGGCGCAGGGCCGAGGTTTGCAACCGATCGTGCTCCAATGGATTGCAGGTCGGCGTCCCGAAAGCTTTCAGCGCCGGAGAGGCGATGCCCCCTGTCTATGCGGCCGCAAGGCCAATGCTTCACCCGATCCACGCCATCCTGCTGGCCTTTCCGGTGGCCCTCTTCACCGGAGCCTTGGTCGCCGACATCGCATATCTGCGCACCGCCGAACTCCAGTGGTCGAACTTTTCATCCTGGATGATCGCCGCGGCCCTGCTGGTCGGAGGCCTCGTCCTCGCCTGGGCGCTGGTCTCATTGATCCTGGCCCGAGCCTACGAGCGCCTTCGGATGATCGCCTACGTGCTTGCGCTGGCGATCATGTTCGCCGCAGGCCTGGTCAACGCCTTCCAACACAGCCGTGACGGTTGGAGCTCGGTTGCCGCGCTCGGCCTGGCGCTTTCCATTGTTTCCACCGTGTCGGCGCTCATCGCCGCCGCGATCGGTTTTTCGCCCCGGGCTCTGAACGGGAGCGTGCGGTGACCTCACGGCTCGCCCTAGGACTCCTGGCCCTCCTGGCGCTCGCCGCCTGCGGACGAAAGCATGACGAGCTCGCCCAGACCGGGCCGCGTCCGCAGCTCGCTGAGCTGAACGAAACCTTGCTGCCGCCCATGAAGATCGCAAGGCCGGCCGGCTGGGGAGATGAAATTCCGCAGGCGCCGCCGGGGTTTACGGTGACGGCGCTCGCGACCGACCTGAAGGTGCCTCGCCAGATGCTGGTGCTGCCGAACGGCGACGTGCTGGTGGCGGAGGGATCGGGCGGCGCAGCCCCCAAGCTTCGGCCCAAGGATGTCATCGCCGGCTATATCAAGAGCTTGGGCAAGACCCCGGTGAAGGGCGGCGACCGGATCACGCTGCTGCGGGACGCCGACAATGACGGGCACGCCGAACTACGCACGACCTTCATCGACAAGCTCAACGCGCCCTACGGCCTGGCCCTGGTCGGCGGCTCGCTCTACGTCGCCAACCAGGACGCCTTGCTGCGCTTTTCCTACCAGGATGGGCAGACCCGCGCCTTTGGGCGCGGCGAGGAGGTCACCAAGCTTCCCGCCCAGCTCAATCACCACTGGACCAAGGCGCTGGCGGCGAGCGCCGACGGCGCGCGTCTCTATGTCGGCGTCGGCTCCAACAGCAATGTCGGCGAGCGCGGCATGGCGGTCGAAGAAGAGCGGGCGGTGATCTGGGAGATCGACCGGGCGAGCGGGGCGCGTCGCACGATCGCCCGGGGGATCCGCAACCCTACGGCCCTGGCGATAGAACCGCGAACCGGCGCCCTCTGGGCGGTCGTCAATGAACGCGACGAACTGGGGCCCCAGCTTGTCCCGGACTACCTCACCCAGGTGCGCGAGGGCGGCTTCTATGGCTGGCCCTACAGCTATTGGGGCAAGAACATCGATCCACGCGTACGGCCACAAAAACCCGAACTGGTGGCCAAGGCCCTGGTCCCTGACTATGCGCTCGGCTCACACGTGGCCGCGCTCGGATTGAGCTTCGTCACCGACAGCGGGTTTGGAGCCGGCTTTGCCGAGGGCGCCTTCATCGGGCAGCACGGCAGCTGGAACCGTCAGGATCTCGCCGGCTACAAGGTGGTCTGGGTCCCGTTCGCCGCCGGCCGGCCTTCAGGCCAGCCCGTCGACTTCCTGACGGGTTTCCTGACGGCGAAGGGCAAGGCTCGCGGGCGGCCCGTCGGCGTCGCCTTCGATCCTCGCCGGCCGATGTTGCTGGTCGCTGACGATCTCTCCAACACGGTTTGGCGGATCGCGCCGAGCGCTCCAGGCCCGGCTGCGCAACCCACGGCGCCGGGCCCGCATTGAGGAGTGTCGCCTGGCCCAGAGGCTGTGAACGGACGTGCAAGGCTGGAACCCCTACTGCGGCGCTGCGCCATCGCCTTCAGAGATCTGGGCGCGGTGGAATCTTGATCCGCCGCTGGTCGCCGCCCTTTGCTTGGCCGGTTGGCTGATCTGGGCCCGGGCCTCGCATCGCCCGAGAGCCTTTCTCGGCCTGGCGGTCCTCTGGCTGATCTTCGTCTCGCCGCTTTGCGCGCTCAGCTCGGCCCTGTTCTCAGCGCGCACCGTTCATCACGTGCTCCTGCTGACCCTGGCCGCGCCCTTGCTCGCCGCAAGCCTGCCGCGAGTTCCAGGCGGCCTTGGCGCGCCGCTCGCCGCGCAAGCCCTGGTCTTGTGGGTCTGGCACGCGCCGGCCGCCTATGGGTGGGCGCTGGGCAGCGACGCCGGCTACTGGGCCATGCAGGTCACCCTGCTGGGAACTAGCCTGTGGTTCTGGCGCGCCCTGGGCTCAGCCTCATGGCTGAGCGCCGCGGCCGTCCTTCTGGGCGCCATGGTCGCGATGGGTTTGCTCGGGGCCGTCCTTACCTTTTCTCAGCGGCCCTTCTATGAGCCGCATCTGGCCTCGACCTGGGCCTGGGGGCTGACGCCGCTCGAAGATCAGCAAGCGGCCGGCTTGATCATGTGGGTTCCCGCCGCGGCCATCTATCTGCTCGCCGCGCTTATGGCGTTCGGTCGTGGTCTCTCGACGCGAGCGCGAGAACAAGCCGCATGATCGACCGCCTGATCGTCAACATCCTGGAGTGGGCGGCGGGCCATGCCGATGAGGGGCGCTACTCGCCGGTGGCGATCGTTTTCCACTGGGCGATGGCGGCGTTGGTGATCTTCCAGCTCGGACTTGGATGGTGGATGGGCCGGCTGCCGGTCGGGGGCGACAAGGTGGCCGCCCATGATCTGCACTATGCGGTTGGGGTGCTCATGTTCGTGCTCATCCTTGGCCGGGGGACATGGCGCGCTCTGGCGCCGCCGGTCATCAATGACGCCGACAAGCCCGGTTGGGAGAGCTGGGCGGCCCATGTCACCCACTATGTCTTCTACACCTGTCTCTTCGGATTGCCGCTGACCGGTTGGGCGATGATTTCCGCCACGGCGCGCGAGCAGGAGCTCTCCTTGCTGGGTCTGGCGCGCTGGCCCCTGGCGCCTTTTCAGGACTTGATGATCGAGCGGCGCTGGCAGATCGAGGCCGTGGCGGAGTGGGCGCACCTTGGCCTGGTGATAGCTCTGGTTTTGCTCGTCCCCATTCATGTCGGGGCTGCGCTCAAACACCACCTGATCGACCGGGACGACGTTTTGCACGGGATGCTGCCAATTGCGCCGCAGCTGCCTCGGCGCCGGACAGTCTGGCAGCGTCGCTATAGGGCCGTGGAAAAGCAGGTTGCTGCTCGAGCCAGAACGCTATGGCGCGGCCTTCCTCTGGGGTCAGCGTCGCGACGGCGCTCGACATGAGGCCGCCCGGATCGTTGCGTCGCTCAGCGCTTCGCCAAGCCTGGATCTGGCCGAGCGTGTAGGCGTGCGGCTGACCGGCCAGGGCTGGGCCGCCTGATCCCACCCCGCGTCCATCATCGCCATGACACGCCGCGCAGGCCACCAGGCCGCGGGCCCGATCGCCCACGTGCCAAACCGCAGGCGTTCGCACCGGCGATGCCCGGCTTGGGGGCGCAGGCATGGCGCTATAGTAGGCGGCGACGGCTCGCCGATCAGACGCCGAGAGCCAGCGCGCCGCCTCGTGCATTGCGCGGTCCAGTCTCAGCTGCGAGGCGTAGTCCTCCAGCTGCTTTTGCAGATATCCGCCCTCAAGTCCCGCCAGTCTGGGGACGCTGACCTTGTCGCCCGCGCCGTCGAGACCATGGCACCGGAAACAGGCGTTGGCCGCGCCGCCACGGCCCCCGCTCATCGCAATGGTCTCTCCGTCGGCGGAAAACAGGTCCTCGCGCGCTGGGGGAGGGCGGCAGGCGACCAGCAGGCCTGCGAGGGCCAGGACGAGGACGGAGAGGCGCACATCTGCCGCAACACCATCACCCCGGCCTGGTTCCTGAAGCGGAACCTGCGCTGGAGGTGGCGGTTGAACCAGCGGAACGGGAGGCGCGATGCATGGGGTCAATGGCTCGCTGGGATGGATCT
This sequence comes from Pseudomonadota bacterium, assembly GCA_023445705.1. Lineage (GTDB taxonomy): Bacteria > Pseudomonadota > Alphaproteobacteria > Caulobacterales > Caulobacteraceae > Phenylobacterium. Next base: position 2,176 of record JAEXKM010000475.1, on the reverse strand, counting down.
GCTGCGCGGCGGTCATGCTCGTGGCCATTCTCGGCGGGTGCGCCGACAAGAGCTCGCCAGCCAGGGAGATCGCAGGTGCTGATCCCCAGCGCGGGCCTGAGCTGATGACCAGAGCCGGCTGCGCGGCCTGCCATCGGATACCAGGCGTGGCATGGCCGCAGGGGACTCTCGGCGGCGGTTTGGAGGGCTTCGGAGCCCGGCCGCTCATCGCCGGGCGTTTTCCCAACCAGCCTGCGACCCTCATCGCCTGGCTACGCAACGCGCCGGCCCTGGCGCCAGATGTCGCCATGCCGCCCAGCGGGTTGAGCGAGCAAGAGGCCAGGGACGTGGCGGCCTATCTCTACAGTCTCGATGAACGCTGACCGCCCAGCGCCCCAGGGCCTGGCGGGCTGGCCCCCGCCAGCCCTTGATCCGGCTGGCCCATTCGCCGAGCCGGTGAATCTGCTCTCCTGGGTGCTGCTCATGGTGAGCGGGCTGGTCCTGCTGATCGTGTTTGCGGCCCTGATCCTGGCCCTGGCCGGTCCCACGCGATGGCGAAAGGCGCTCGGGCGGCCCTGGCTGGTCTGGGCGGGGGGACTGGCGTTTCCGACCGCCGTCCTCAGCGCGCTCTTGGTCTACGGACTTGGCCTGACCGCCCAGCTCAGCCAGTCGCCAGCCCCAGGTGAGCTGCGCGTGCGGGTCACCGGCGAGATGTGGTGGTGGCGGGTGACCTATCTGGACGAGGCCGGTCGCGAACAACTTCGCGACGCCAACGAGGTGCATATTCCAACCGGCCAGCCCGTGGTCTTCGAACTCGAGGCCGCCGATGTGATCCACAGCTTCTGGGTCCCGAGACTGGGGGGCAAGCGAGACATGATCCCAGGGCGGCGCAACCTGCTGCGTCTGCAGGCCGATCGCCCAGGCGTCTATGCAGGGCAGTGCGCCGAATACTGCGGCGGCCCCCATGCGCTTATGGGCTTTGTCGTGATCGCGCACGAGCCGGAGGCCTACCATGCCTGGCGCGCCGAGCGGGCCGATCGCGCCTTTTCGCCAGAACCGGCGCCTGGACCGGCGCCACAGCCGGCGCCAGGGCCAGCGCCAGAGCCGAAACTCGAAGCGCATGGCGAGCAGGTGTTTGCAGACGCCGGCTGCGGCGCCTGCCACACGATCGCCGGGACCAGCGCCAATGGACTGGCCGGACCAGACCTCACCCATGTGGGATCGCGCCGGACCCTCGGCGCGGGGATCCTGCCCAACAACCGGGGAACCCTGGCCGCATGGATCGCCGACAGCCAGGCGATCAAACCCGGCAACCGCATGCCCGCCTACCCGGTGCTGAGCGGGCGCGATCTCGGCGCTCTGGCCGCCTATCTGGAGAGCCGGAAGTGAGCGAGGAGGGGATACCTCTCAAGCGCCTTGAGGAGCGCTTTCCGACCAAGGGACGGCGCCCGCCGCAGGAACTTGCCGAACTCGAGGCGATCTGGTGTCGGCCAAGCGGCTGGGGCTGGATCACCGCCATCAACAACAACTTCGTCGGCGTCTACTATGTTGGCGCGGCGATGCTGTTCTTTGTGCTGGCGGGGGCTCTGGCGGTGCTGATGCGCACCCAGCTCGCCCTGCCGCTCAACGGCTTCCTGGCCCAGGAAACCTACAATCAGTTCTTCACCGTGCACGGCACGATGATGATGTTTCTCTTCGCCGTGCCAGCGGTCGAAGCGCTTGGCGTGCTGCTCCTGCCTCAGATGCTCGGGGCGCGTGATTTGCCGTTCCCACGCCTTAGCGCCTACGCCTTCTGGGCCTACCTGATCGGCGGACTGGCCTTCTTCGCCTCGCTGTTCTTCGGCCTGGCGCCAAACGGCGGGTGGTTCATGTATCCGCCGCTCACCAGCACGACCTGGTCGCCCGGGATCAACGCCGATTTCTGGCTGGTCGGCATCGGCTTCATCGAGATCTCGGCCATCGCCGGCGCCATCGAGATCATCGTCGGCGTGCTGCGCACCCGCGCGCCAGGCATGACCCTCGACAAGCTGCCGGTGTTCGCCTGGGCGATGCTGATCTTTGCGGTCATGATCATCATCGCCTTCCCCTCGGTGATCCTGGCGACGACCTTGATGGAGCTCGAACGCGCCCTCAACTGGCCGTTCTTCGACCCCTTGCGCGGCGGCGATCCGCTGCTGTGGCAGCACCTCTTCTGGTT